>JBGZJM010000245.1:0-7182 GCA_041848845.1 Petrimonas sp.
AGCCATTGCCCGCGCACTTTTGATGTGGAAAGATAGTCCGGAAAGAAAATACTGAAATATGAAAATTCTTGCAGACGTACACATTCCTTATTTAAGAGGTGTTGCCGAACAGTTTGGCGAAGTGGAATACTTGCCGGGAAATCAATTTACAAAAGAAGCTATCAGCAATAAAGACGCATTGATCGTACGTACGGTTACCCATTTTGGAAAAGACATTCTTGAGGGAACCGGTGTAAAGCTGATTTGCTCCGCCACGATCGGCTTCGACCATATCGACACCCGGTATTGCGACGCGAAAGGCATTGCCTGGCGCACAGCACCGGGTTGTAACGCCAACTCGGTGGAACAATACGCAACGGCCTCGCTCCTGTATTTGGCGGATAAATACGGATTCTGTCTAAAAGAAAAATCAATCGGAATCATAGGCGTGGGCAATGTGGGCAGTAAAGTGGAAACGGCGTGCCGGAAACTGGGAATGCGTGTATTGCTGAACGACCCGCCGCGCGAAGAGAGGGAGATCGGACAAAAATCCGGGGGGAAGGGAAAATCTGTTTTTGTGGATCTGGAAACGGTAAAGAAAGAAGCAGACATCATCACCCTGCATACACCGTTGACAAAAACCGGAAAACACAAGACCTATCATCTGGCGGACGAGCATTTCTTTGAAGCCCTGGACAAAAAACCGTTTGTCATTAACTCATGCCGCGGAAGTGTGGTGGATAACATGGCGATGAAAAAGGCGTTGAAAACAGGAAAAATTGCCGGAGCGGTAATCGATTGCTGGGAAAACGAACCCGAGATCGATCAGGGCCTGTTAGAGATGGCCGACATCGCCACGCCACATATCGCCGGATATTCTGCAGACGGCAAATGGACAGCAACCAAGATGTCGCTTGAAAACCTGAACGAATTTTTCGGGTGCGGCATCCGTCCGATAAAACTCATGCCGCTTCCCCAACCGGACAATCCGGTTATCGATTTAAAGGAAATTGAACCGGATCATCAATTGGCTTATGCTGTATGGAAGACTTATAACCCCATGCTGGAAACAATGAAACTGAAAGCAGATCCCGGTAAATTCTACGGGTTCCGTTCCAATTATCCGTTGCGCAGGGAATACGGTGCATATAAAGTAAAAAATGCAGATTCAAGCGTTGTTCCCATCCTCAAACAACTCGGGTTTGATGTATAATCAACCCGACAATATTCTTACCAACGAATATTTCTAAAAAATACCTAAATATAATCGGTTTATTTTTTGATATCACGGAAAAAAGGTATTTTTGTTGTACATTGTCTCAAATTCTCCAGGAGAGAAAGTAAGTGGGGTGGAAAGACGGATAATGCGATTATTTTCTTTGGAATTCAATAAACAAAAAATAAAAATCAATCAAAAAAATGAGAAAAATTTCTTTTTATGCTCTGCTCGCCGGGCTTGTTTTTGCTGCTGCGTCGTGCGGCAATTTAAAGCCTCTTTCGCAATCGAACTTCAACGCGACCCCCTCTCCCCTGGAAACTGTGGGTAACAGCGTGCCCGTAACCGTTAACGGTACTTTCCCCGAGAAATGGTTCAATAAAAACGCCACCGTGAAAATCACTCCGGTATTGAAGTACGCCGGCACCAAAGAATCCTACGGATCTGCTCAGGCTTACCAGGGAGAAAACGTTTCCGGAAACGCCATTGAAATTCCGTATAACCGTGGCGGAAACTTCAACATGAGTTTCAGTTTCCCCTATCAACCCGACATGCTTACTTCGGAGCTTTTTATGCGTTTCGATGCTAAAATTAAAAATAAATCCGTAAAACTTCCCGAGGTAAAAGTAGCCGACGGCATCGTTGCCACCTCGGCCCTGGCCAGTGCGCAGACAACCGCTCCATCTGTTGCTGATGACGGTTTTCAACGCATCATCAAGCAGACACAGGATGCTAACATTCATTTCGTTATCCAACAGGCAAACGTCCGCTCATCCGAAACAAACACGCAAGATATGCGTTCGTGGCAACAACGGGTTCAGGACGCATTCAACGATCCGCGCCAGAACGTGGATATTGAAATTTCCGCTTACGCATCACCCGACGGAGGTCTTACGTTGAACGAAAGGCTGGCTGCTCAACGCGAGAAGAACACGACACAATACCTGGAGGGCGAACTGAAAAGAAGGAAGATTGATGCCGATGTGAACGCCCGTTACACGGCACAAGACTGGGAAGGGTTCCGCCAATTGCTGGAAGCCTCGGATCTGCAAGACAAAGAGCTCGTTTTAAGGGTTTTATCCATGTACCCCGATCCTGAAACACGTGAGCGTGAGATCAAAAACATCTCGTTCGTTTACAGTGATCTGGCATCCACCATCTTGCCGCAGTTGCGCCGCTCCCGCATCACGGCCAACATCGAGATTATCGGAAAATCGGATGAGGAGATCATGGAATTCTGGCGCACCGATCCTAAAAAACTGTCGGTGGAAGAATTGCTTTACGCTTCCACACTCACCGATAACGATGCCGACAAAGAAAAGATTTATCAATACGTTACCGTGAACTTTCCGCAAGACTACCGGGGATGGAACAACATGGCCACCGCCTATTACCAGCGCGGCGAGTACAGTAATGCCAAACAGGCGTTGGACCGCGCGGCGCTGGTCTCGCCCAACGCGGCCGAAGTAAATGTAAACAAAGCGCTCTTCGCTATGATGGAGGGAAATACACAATCGGCAAAAGAATTACTGGGCAGGTCATCCGGGGCTAACAACCTGGAAGCGGCCATGGGATTGCTTTACCTTATGGAAGGCGATTATAACCAGGCCGTTGATGCTTTTGGAGATACAAAATCGAACAACGCCGCATTGGCGCAAATCCTGACAAGAAACTACAACGCTGCGGACATTACCCTCAAAGCCATTAAAAATCCCGATGCGTTGACCTACTACCTGATGGCTGTCGTTGGATCGAGAACGAACAATTTCAACGATGTGATGACCAACCTCCGTTCCGCCATAACCATGGACAGAACAATGGCTGCCAGAGCATTAAACGATCTGGAGTTTGCCAAATACAGGACCAATCAGGATTTCATGACCCTGTTAAGGTAAAATTCAAAACAGTTTCTTAAATATAACGATAAAATGGAGCGCTGGACGCGCTCCATTTTTATTTTATCGTAAAAAAATAAATTCATATTTGTAAAGAAACCGCAAAACCCGTACATTTGTTACGAAAACTTTATTTTTCATGTTAAAAGAGAGTTATTATGCTTAAATCGTTGAGGACTAAAATATTTTCCAGCTTTATGTTGCTCGTGTTGATGCTGATAATTGCCGGAATTATGTCCATCATTGAGTTCAACAAGGTGGGAGTATCCATTAAGAATGTTATGGACGATAACTACAAATCCATTGAGCAGGCCAAACAAATGCTGGACGCGTTAGAAAGGGAAGACAGCGGTTTGTTGATGTATCTGATGGGAAATCGGGAAACGGGAAGCCAGACTATCAATACGGCCTATTCAACGATACAGGATGCCATTAAAATAGCCCAGAATAACATTACCGAAAAAGACGAAGACAAATACATCAATAATATTATAAAAAAATACGAAGAATTTCATGCTTCCGTTAAACAAACCACCGATACCAGCGAACAATTAGCCTTGGAAGAAAAAAACGAAATATACCTCCAAAACCAGCAATTGTTCTTTTCAGCAAAGAAAACCATCAATGAGTTGATGCAACTCAACCAGGAGGGAGTTTACGAACAAACAAACACGATGAAAGAAAACTCGAAAAGGGCGATGATGCCTGCCATTGTGTCTATTGTCGCCGCCATCGTTTTCGCCTTGTTACTTAATTTCTTCATATCCGAATATTTTATTCGTCCAATCAATCGGCTTATCGATGGGATAAAATCATTTTATCCGGAAAAAGGCATCATAAATAGCGGCATCAGGTCAAACGACGAAATTAAACGCTTGGAAACCGAAACGAATAATCTTATCGGAAGATTGCTGCGTTTAAAAAATCAATCGAAATGAGAGTCAGCGTCATTGCAAAATATTTAGGCTTTGTATTGTTATTCAATGCATTGCTTATGTATATTTCTGCCGCTATTTCCATTTTTCTAAGAGAAACTTCCATAACCCCCTTGCTGTATAGCGCTATCTTATGCACAATTGTAGGAGTGTTTCCACAAATCTTTGTAGAAAAAACAGAGGAACTAAAGCCCCACGAAGGAATTGCCATTAGCGTTTTAGGCTGGGTACTAACATGTATCGTTGGTTCAATTCCATATTTTATGTGGGGCGGTGAATTCACCTTAACAAATGCCATTTTCGAAAGTACTGCCGGTTATACAACTACCGGATCGACCATCCTTACCAACATTGAAATGTTGCCCAAAGGTCTTTTGTTCTGGCGATCGGCAACACATTTCATTGGAGGAATGGGAATTATTTTGTTTGTGTTATTGATTCTCCCCAATGCCAAAGCAGCGCGGGCTAGCATATACAGGTCGGAAGTATCCGGGCTCTCCATGTTGAATTTTCAGATGCGAATGCGGGAAATCGTACGTATTATCAGCATAGTCTATACAAGTCTGATACTTGTTGAAACAATTATTCTATGGGCATTGGGTATGACCTTTTTTGATGCCATTTGCCATTCATTCGGAACACTGGCAACCGGCGGTTTCTCTACCAAGAATACCAGCATCGCTTTTTACAACAATATTTGGATAGAAATCACCATTTCCTTTTTTATGTTGTTGGGAGGGATGCATTTTGGACTTATATACGCCACCATAACAGGTAGAAAACAAAATCTTTTTACTTCTGACGTTGTTAAAACTTATTTGGCCATTATTTTTATAGGCATCTTGTTTATTACATTCAAACTCGTCAACGATCACGTATATGACTGGGGAGAGGCGTTTCGGCACGCATCATTTCAGGTAGTTTCGCTGGTTACGACTACCGGTTTTGCTACCGTCGATACGTCAGTTTGGCCCATGTTTACCATTGTTGTCCTTGTCTATTTTTCCATTCAGTGCGCAATGATTGGTTCAACAACAGGAGGGCTAAAATTCGATCGGGTATATCTCTTTTTTCAAACATTTCTTAAACAAATTAAACAGACAAAGCACCCTAACGCCGTTTATGTGTTGAAAATGGATAAGGCCCTTATCAGCAATGAGATTGAACTACAATCAATGGTTTACATTATCGTTTATCTGCTCATTCTTCTAATTTCTACTCTGGCATTATCAGCCATGGATATCGATCCAATCACATCCTTTTCAGGCTCTGTTGCCACTTTAGGCACTATTGGCCCGGGATTTGGGGAAACAATCGGATCGATGGGAAACTTCTCTACTTTGCCCGATGCTGCAAAATACATTTTTTCGACTAATATGTTGCTGGGACGTTTGGAAATTATGAATGTGATTGTGTTGCTTGTTTCTCTAACAGATAAAAACAAATAACTCGCTCACACCGCTCCTATATACCGCTTACGCTGTTTGTTACGGCTCTCTTGCTCGCCGGCATGAATATTGACGGCATGACTTCCATAAATGTTAACCTGCAAAAAATAACCGTTTTCTGGGAAGAAAAACGTACCTTTGCACTTCATTTCGACGGTTATTCGCCTGCGCAATTCACCTCGGGTTATCCAACAGTTACTGGTGACGTCGCAGACACAATCGACGAAACAACGAATAAGTATAGAACAACAACTGAATGAACATGAACTTTGTAGAAGAACTCCGTTGGCGCGGCATGATCCACGATGCGATGCCCGGAACGGAAGAACAGTTATTGAAAGAACAAACCTCGGGATACCTGGGAATAGACCCCACAGCCGATTCACTCCATATAGGACACCTGGTGGGCGTAATGATGCTTAAACACTTGCAACGCTCGGGACATACACCGATAGCCCTTGTTGGCGGAGCCACGGGAATGATCGGTGACCCGTCGATGAAATCGGCAGAACGTAACCTATTGGACGAAAACACCTTGCGGCATAACCAGGAAGCGATAAAAAAACAACTGGCCAAATTCCTCGATTTTGAAAGCGATATTCCCAACAAAGCCATTTTGGTAAACAATTACGACTGGATGAAGAATTTTTCGTTCCTTTCGTTTATTCGCGATATCGGCAAGCACATCACGGTTAATTACATGATGGCAAAAGATTCCGTAAAGAAACGTCTGAGCGGCGAAGCCAGTGAAGGCATGTCCTTTACCGAATTTTCTTACCAGTTGATGCAAGGATACGACTTCCTTCACCTGTATCGTGAGTACGGATGCCGCTTGCAAATGGGTGGAAGCGATCAATGGGGTAACATCACTACCGGGACCGAACTTATCCGCCGGATTGCAGGCGGAGAAGCTTTTGCGCTGGTTTGTCCGCTCATTACCAAAGCCGACGGCGGAAAATTCGGCAAGACCGAAAGCGGAAATGTATGGCTGGACAGCCGTTATACGACACCTTACCAGTTCTACCAGTTCTGGCTGAACGTGAGCGATGCCGATGCCGAAAAATACATCAAGATTTTCACGGCACTGTCGAGGGAAGAGATCGAATCTCTGGTAGCGGAACAACAGGCTGCCCCGCATTTGCGCCCGTTGCAGAAACGTCTGGCAGAGGAGATAACCGTTATGGTTCACAGTCGTGAAGACTACGACATGGCCGTTAGCGCCTCGGAAATTCTTTTCGGGAAATCCACCTCTCATGCCTTGCGTTCTATTGACGAAACCACCTTTCTTCAGGTTTTCGATGGGGTGCCCCAATTCAATATTTCAAGAAATCTGCTTGCCGGAGGTATAAAAGCGGTGGACTTGTTAACGGAAACGGCTGCCGTTTTCCCTTCCAAGGGCGAGATGCGGAAAACCGTACAGGCCGGCGGCGTATCGATAAACAAAGATAAACTGAATGATTTTGAAACTGTTATAAACGAATCTCATCTTATTGCCGATAAATATATCCTGGCACAGCGGGGCAAGAAAAACCATTACCTGCTGATAGCCACGTGACAACCGCTTTTCCCTGTGAATTGCCACGCCAGCAGTCCGTTTTACATTCGGTGGATTGCCGACTGCTTTTCGCTGGATTTTTACCGGAAGCACCGGTTGAAAACGATTATCTTTTTCAACTGGTTACTTCGGAAAAGGGGATTGCCTGCCGCGC
>JBGZJM010000246.1:0-2917 GCA_041848845.1 Petrimonas sp.
TTTCATCTGTTTATGTTTTATTTACATTGTACTTGTATGGTGATTGAACGTGGCGAAGTCGCCGAATTTAAAGGTGCAATCAGTTGAGGTTAAACCTGTACGTGATGGTTCCCTGCTGATTGTTGGCGGAATTGATGGCATTGAACTTGGTGCGTCGGGCGGCGCGTAGTGCTTCGTTAAGCAGTGCGGTGTTGGGAGTATTGGTTCCGCGTCCGATTTCGGCGTTTATAACATTGCCTCGGGGATCTACCGTGATGTTGACCACAACTGTTCCGTAATCGTTTACCGAGTAGTTGGGTTGAGCCAACCCTCCTGAGCCCAGGCTCCGGCCGCCCAAATCGAAGGTTCCGATTCCGCCCGTACCCGAGGTGGCCCCCTGGGAAGCATTTCCCGTAGAAACGCCTTGCGTCCCGCTGCCTTCGGTTTCACCCCGGCTGCCGGAGTTTTCACCGAACAATCCGTTCATTTGCCGATTTATTTCTCTGCGCCGGGCTTCTTCTTCGCGTTGTCTTCGTGCAGCCTCTTCCCGCAGCCTGCGTTGTTCTGCCAATTGCGCTTTATGGCGCTCGGCTTCACGTTGTGCGGCAACGTCTATTGTTGGTTCTGTTTGTTGCGTGATCAGCGGCTCATCGGGTGAGTATTCGGGGCGGGAAGGTGTTTGCGCGGGTGAGGGAGATATTTCGTTCATGGGCGATTCCGTGGCGCCGAACGCATCTTCCACGTTTCCGAACATCACGGGAATGCCTTCCAGTTCTTCGGGTGGGGAGTACAGCGTGAAGTAGGAGAACAATAAAAGAAGCAGGAGCGCTACACCAAAGAGGATTGTCCCTGCTATTCCTGCTGTTTTCTCTCTTGTTATTTCCATTCTGCTTAAAAGTAATTTTACTTCGGCCTGGTCATCAGCACCATTTTAAACTGGTTCTGATTGGCTATATCCAATACACGCACAATTTCCCGGTAAGGCACTTCCTCATCGGCATAGAGGGCTACGAAGATATCCGGCTCGGCCGAATAGACCGATTGCAAAAACGGTGTGATCTGCTCAAAAGTCACCATCCGTTCGGTCTCGTTCGCATTGGCAACGTAATAGTTCAGGCTCTTGTCTATGGTTACCCGGGTAATGGGTTTTGCCTGGGCCTGCTGTTGCGATTTGGGGAGCAGCACCTTTATCGCATTGGGCACCACGATGGTGGATGTGATCATGAAGAAAATCAACAGGAGAAAGATCACATCGGTCATGGAGGCCATGCTGAAATTTGCTTCTACATTAAATCGTTGTTTTAGTGCCATTTTTTTTGTTTTACGCCACGGGTTCGTTCAAGATATCCATAAATTCCATGATTCGCATCTCCAGCTTGTTTACGATGCCTTTTATTCTTGTTGTAAGGTAGTTGTAGGCAAATAATGCGATAATCCCCACGATAAGGCCGGCAACGGTGGTAACCAATGCTTCATAGATTCCTGTTGATAAAATATTGACATCCACGTTTGCTCCTGCGCTTGCCATGCTCATAAAGGCCTTCACCATTCCCGTAACCGTTCCGAGAAACCCGATCATGGGAGCGCCCGACGCGGTGGTGGCAAGAAGCGGTAATCCTTTTTCCAGCTTGGAGATCTCAATGTTGCCCTGATTCTCGATGGCCGACATGACATCCGCCGTGGGCCTGCCCAACCGCGAGATCCCTTTCCCGACCATTCTTGCGGAAGGTGTGTTGGTGTTGCGGCAAAGCGTCATTGCGGCTTCTATTTTCCCGTCCAGGATATAATCCTTGATGCGGTTCATGAAAGAATTGTCTTCCCGGCCGGCTTTGTTTATCACCAATGTTCTTTCAATCAGCACGTAAACGGAAAGCAGTAAAAGCACCAACAATACGATCATCAGCCAGCCGCCTTTAAGTGCCAGGTCTAAGGCGTTCATCGTTGTTTGAGGTTCCACCGCAGTCGTGATCTGCTGCATTTGTTGCAACGTATCTTGCAGAGGGGCTATTTGTAACAAGTTCATCGAGTCGGATATTTTAAAAGATGTTTGTAAAGATAAATAATATTCTATGCATTGGTGCTGTTGACGGGAGTATTTAAACAATTTTTATAAGCTTTAATTGTTTTTTCCAGACCCAGATAAAGTGCGTCGCTGATTAGCGAGTGCCCGATGGAAACTTCCTTCAGCCAGGGGATGTTTACGTACAGGTAATTCAGGTTTTCCAAATTCAAATCGTGTCCCGCATTTACTCCCAACCCCAGGTTTTTAGCCGTGGTTGCCGCTTTCACGTAAGGTGCCACTGCCTTTTCCTTATCGGTTTTGAATTCTTCGGCATAGGGTCCGGTATAAAGTTCGATTCTGTCGGCGCCAATCTTCGATGCCATTTTTATCATTTCCAGATTTGTATCCACAAAAAGGGAAGTGCGCACACCCATCGATTGGAATTCGTTGACGACCTCGGTCAGAAAATCCCTGTGTTCCACCGTATTCCATCCGGCATCCGATGTCAGGACGTCGTGCGCGTCGGGAACGAGCGTTACTTGCGTGGGACGTATTTTTTTTATCAGCGAAATAAATTCGGGAGAAGGATTCCCTTCAATATTGAATTCGGTGGTTATCCTGGGTTGCAGGTCAATTACATCTGCGTAGCGGATATGGCGCTCATCGGGCCGGGGATGAACGGTAATTCCTTCTGCTCCAAACAGCTGGCAGTCTATGGCCACTTGAATTACGTCGGGGATATTTCCTCCTCTTGAATTTCGGAGGGTAGCCACCTTGTTGATATTTACACTTAACTTTGCCATTTAAATTATCTTACCCTTACGGATTGTTGTTTGCAATTCTTTTTTTTGACGCGAACGGATAAAAAGCTGCCCGAAGCAATTTTTTACCCAAAAAATTCCCATCTTTGTAAAACGTTACAAAATTAATACGAAA
>JBGZJM010000247.1:0-8693 GCA_041848845.1 Petrimonas sp.
AACGAGGATTTTGAAATCGTCTGCGAGTTGAAGTTCGACGGAACGTCGATTTCACTCGTCTACGAAAACGGCCGGTTGTCGCAGGCTATTACCCGCGGCGACGGCAGGCAAGGCGATGATGTTACGGCGAATGTCCGTACCGTCCGCAACATCCCGTTGGTGCTCAAAGGCGACAATATCCCCGGGTATGTTGAAGTGCGGGGCGAGATCCTGATGCCCTGGAGTGTTTTTGAGGAACTGAACAGGGAACGCGAGGTGCAGGAAGAACCGCTTTTCGCCAATCCCCGCAATGCGGCATCGGGTACGCTTAAGATGCAGGATCCAAAGGTGGTTGCAGCCAGGAAACTGGAGTCGTCCGTGTATTACCTGATGGGAGAAGGACTGCCGTCGGACAGTCATTTCGAAAATATGGAGCTTGCCCGCAAATGGGGGCTGAACGTATCGGCTACGATGAAAAAGTGTTGTTCCCTGGAAGAGGTTTTCGAGTTCCTGAGATACTGGGACGTGGCACGTAAAAACCTTTCTGTTGCTACCGACGGCGTGGTGCTGAAAGTGGATTCCCTTTCGCAGCAGCGCAATCTCGGCTCAACCGCCAAGTTCCCCCGGTGGGCCATTGCATACAAGTTCAATGCCGAGAAGGCTCTCACCCGCCTGGAGTCCGTTACTTACCAGGTGGGACGTACCGGTGCGATAACACCCGTGGCCAACCTTGAGCCTGTCTTGCTCTCGGGAACAACCGTAAAACGGGCCTCCTTGTATAACGAGGATGCCATTCAGGCACTCGATCTGCACATCGGCGACAGGGTTTACGTGGAAAAAGGCGGTGAAATCATACCCAAGATCACCGGGGTGGATAAAGAGGCCCGTTTCCTTATCGGGGACAAGGTGCGGTTTGCCACCCGTTGCCCCGATTGCGGGACACCGTTGGTGCGGAACGAGGACGAAGCCGTGCACTACTGCCCCAACAGCGAAAATTGTCCGCCACAGATAAAAGGACGTATCGAACATTTTGTTACCCGCAGGGCAATGAACATCACTATGGGACCGGAAACCATAGGGCTGCTTTACGATAAAGGCCTGATCAGGGATGCCGCCGATCTATACGCGTTGCGATTCGAGGACCTGGTGAGCCTGGAGCGTTGGGCGGAAACCAGCGCCAATAACCTGCTGGCAAGCATTGAAAAATCGAAGGCAGTCCCTTACGAAAGGGTATTGTTCGCTCTCGGAATCCGTTTTGTGGGAGAGACCGTGGCTCAAAAGCTGGCATTGGCCTTTCACGATATCGATTTGCTGGCGGCCGCGACGGTGGAACAACTGACCTCGGTGGAGGAAATCGGCGACCGCATTGCCCGGAGTGTAAAAGACTTTTTCGAAAATCCCGGATGCGTGGATTTCGTGAACAGGCTCCGCGCTTACGGGTTACAATTTCAACTGAGTGAAGAAGCCCGGTCGGCAAGAACGGATAAGCTGGCGGGACTCACCGTGGTGATAAGCGGAACGTTTGAGTTGCATTCGCGCGACGAGTATAAGGCGATGATTTTGCAACACGGAGGAAAGAACAGCGGGTCGGTATCCAAAAATACCGATTACATCCTTGCCGGAGAAAACATGGGGCCTGCCAAATTGGAAAAAGCCGAAAAACTGGGGGTGAAAATCATCGATGAAAAAACATTCTTGAAAATGCTGGATAGTTCGCTTTTATGATATGGTTACCACTTTCATTGTATTGATTGCAACAGCGGCGCTGTTTGTCTGGGGAAAAATACGTTCCGATATTGTAGCGCTTTGTTCGTTGCTGGGCCTTTTGCTCACAGGCGTTCTTACGCCTGCGGAGGCATTGTCGGGATTTTCCAGTCCCATTGTGATCATGATCGCGTCGCTCTTTATCGTGGGTGGCGCCATTTTTCAAACGGGATTGGCCGCGAAGGTAAGCAAAGGGTTGTTGCGCTTTGCCGGGAACAGTGACTACAAGTTGTTTTTGCTTGTCATATCCGTAACCGCGCTTATCGGATCCGTGTTGAGCAATACGGGGACGGTAGCGTTGCTTATGCCCATCGTGGTGAGTATGGCCGCCTCTTCCGGCATGAGCGCCCGGCGTTTGTTGATGCCGATGGCTTTCGCCAGCAGTATAGGCGGTATGATGACGCTTATCGGAACGCCGCCCATCCTTATCGTACACAATACGCTTGTTGAAGCGGGGCATCGGGGATTTTCGTTTTTCACCACGTTACCTGTGGGACTCATTTTGTTGTTTTCCGGAGTTTTATTGTTATGGCCCTTGACCAAAACGCTTGATAAAACAAGGAAGAAAGACGACGATGACAGCCGTTCGACGGTGAAGTCTCCCAAGCAACTGGTTACGGAATACCGGCTGGCGGAAAACATGTACAGGGTGGAGATCAACGGGAAATCTCCGGTGGCCGGGAAAAAACTTTCCGAACTCGATATAACGAAACAGTATGCCGTGACGATTGCCGAAATACGCCGCAGGTCGACGTCCCCGTTCAAGAAAGCCGTTACCCAGGAACTACCCGAGGCCGGAACGGTGCTTGGCGATAACGACGTGTTGTACCTGATTGGCGATTTTGCCAACGTTGCCCGGTTTGTCGAAGAAAAGGGACTTAAATTCATCGATCAGTCCTCCGGCGACGCCATGCCTACTTTTTCCGGGAAACTGAAGTTCGATGATATTGGCATGGCCGAGGTGGTTGTGCTTGCCAACTCCAACATCATCGGGCATCCGGTAGGGGAGTCGGGTTTCCGGAAGAACTACAACGTAAACATCATCGGTATACAACGCAAGACGCGCTACCTGGTGCAGAATGTGAAAGACGAAAAAATACAGTCGGGCGATATGTTGTTGGTCCAGGGCGCGTGGGAAGACATTGACCGGTTAAGCCGTTTGCAGTCCGATATTGTGGTTATCGGGCAACCCTCGGCGGAGGCGTCCAAGGTGACGCTTGAAGACAAGGCTCCCGCCGCGGGGATTATTATGGGATTGATGGTCGTCGCGATGATGTTCAATCTTTTTCCGCCCGTGGTGGCGGTGTTGATGGCTGCCGTTGCCATGATCCTCGCGGGATGTTTTCGAAGCGCGCGCGATGCCTATCGCACCATTAACTGGGAAAGCGTCATCTTGTTTGCCGCCATGATGCCTTTGGCTACGGCCATGGAGAAAACCGGAGCATCGGAACTTGTCTCTTCGGGCATAGTCGGCTCGCTGGGAAGCCGGGGCCCCTATCTGGTGTTGGCCGGAATCTATTTGGGCACCTCCGTTCTCACCATGTTTATCAGCAACACGGCGACGGCCATTTTGTTTGCGCCCATTGCGCTGCAGGCCGCCGTCGCCTTGGATGTCAGCCCTTATCCTTTCCTGGTTGCCGTAGCGGTTGCCGCCAGCATGTGTTTTGCAAGCCCTTTTTCCACGCCGCCCAACGCCATGGTTGTCTCGGCCGGCCGCTACAGCTTTGTGGATTACGTGAGGGTGGGATTGCCGCTGCAGGTTTTCTACATGGTCATCATGGTGCTCGCCCTGCCTTTGGTGTTCCCGTTCTGATCCACCGGGAAACCCTCTGCGGATATTGTTAATGCCTTATGCTGAGACAGAAATGCGAAAATACATTTTTACCTCTGTTTTCTTGTTGTTGGTTTCCTGCGGACCAAAACAGGAAACTCGCTTAAATGCGAGGATGCGGACAAGGCTTATTACGGTCTGCTGAAAACCATACTTATTTTTAACCCTTTTTTACCGCGCTGAATTAAGCTTTTTTAAAACAAATTATATATCTTTGCATCGAGTCGGAAAGGAAGAACGTACTTTTATGCCGCCCCAAAACGAGGCCCTGCAATCCTCGATTTAAATAAACACCTACGTAGTAGGTGCAGGTGCCAGGCTTAAGCAACGCGTTCGACCGACCGAAAATTCATGCACAAGTTCAACAACAATTATCCTACGCGTACGATGCCGCGGGCAACCGGGTAAGCCGCACCATTGTCATGGGCACCCGCGGCGCCGACGCTACCGTCAATCAGCCCGATTCGGTATTCCTTGAAGAGGTGTTGGCCGAAAAGCAGATAAAAATCTACCCCAATCCGGTACAATATGAACTGACCATCTCCATAACGGGCTACGAGCCCTCCATGCGGGGCGAATATTCGCTTTTCAGCCTGGGCGGCTCCATGCTGGCCCGGCGCAGGATAACGGGAGAAACCACACGGGTCGACATGAGCCTTTTCTCCAAAGGCACCTATATTTTGAATATCCAGTTGAAGGGACGGCCCACCAGCTGGAAAATCATCAAACAATAACCTTTACTTGTCGTTCGTATGAAAAAATACTTTTTTGCAATAAGCTTTTTGCTGTGCGCGGGCATCATGCATGCCCAACAGGATACCGCAGTCGTGACAAAGAACCCTTACCCCTATTTTGAAAACTGGACGGATGAACAGATAGAACATTGGGAAGATTCCGTGAAGAAGGCCCTGTACCCCCAGCCGGTCATCGGATCAATCGAAGTGCCGGCGGGGCAGTCCCGGCGGCCGGTTAAAAGAGCCATGGCCTCCCCGTTGGATTTCACCAACAGCCATGTTCCGGATTCTTACCCGGTGGACCAGACAAAAGATGTGGGTGAAATACCCCTGGCCTCATCGGTTACTCCCACGGGAGCCGTGGCTTACAGCGTTCCCATCGCGGTGTCTCCTGGACGTCGGGGCTTCCAGCCGCAATTGTCGGTCACCTACAACAGCCTGGCGGGAAACGGCGTGATGGGCGTTGGATGGAGCGTTGGAGGACTATCCTCCATCACACGTGTCGGCCGGAGCATTTATTACGACAACACATCCCGGGGTGTGGATTTAACCAAAAACGATGCTTTCGCGCTGGACGGCATGCGCCTTGTCAAGTTGTCGGAGACCTCCGACCGGATAAGCTACGAGACCGAACAGGGATTGATAAAGGTCACGGCCCATTTAAGCGGCGATATTGTCCGTTATTTCGAGGCCAGCTACCCGAACGGGAACAAGGCCGTTTTCGGCAAGACGGACAACAATGACGCCCTCCTGCATTATCCGGTTGCCTCGTTAACCGATATCAACAACAACATAATCCAATACAATTACTCTTTAATTAACGGCTTTTATCGCATATCATCCATATCTTATGGTTGGGGTTATGTGCTGTTCACTTATTCTTCGGCCACGCGCCCCGATCCGGTAATCACTTACGAAGGCGGATTGAAAGCGGCGCACAACCATCTGCTGGAAAAGATAGAATGCGGCGACGCGGGATCGGTTTTCCGCACGTACACGTTCACTTACCAGACCCAATACCCCCAAAATACCTCCATGCTCACGCAGATCGGGTGCAACGCCTCGGGAAAATCGCTGAATCCCCTGCGGTTCTATTACGGCAGCGGCAATACGGCATATAGTTTCACAAAAGCCGAGACGCAACTTCTGGAATGGTATTCCAATACCCAGCCGGGGCAACTGATCGTAAGCAAGGGCAAGTTCGATTACGGCACGGATGACGACGGGCTCATCTCCCTCCCCAACAAGAACCCCTACTGGCATTACTTCCGGCACAAGACATGGTTCAGAAAAGAGCACAACCAGTATCAGAACCAGTATGAAGGCACGGAGAAAATATTCCTCTATTCCGGTTTGAACGACAGTTTTGCCAGCCCCATGCCCGACCTTACGACCGAAGCGGGGTTCATCGACATCTTCTGCGCCGACATCGACGGCAAATACGAGGAGGAGGTCATCAAGGTAAACAATACCGTTTCGGGAAATTACGACCGGCTCCAGTTCAAGGTTTATGCGGGGAACTTGTATAGCGGTCTGGCCTATAAATACACGCGGACGTTTAATTTTTCCACCGTCCTCACCGATGCGAAAGGAAACAAGAGCGTCCACCCCAAATTTTATTATCCGGGCGATTTCAACGGCGACGGCAAGATGGAAGTGCTTGCCGTCTCCAACCACCATCCGTTCGGCTGGACCGACAAACCGGGCCGCTGCTACCTTTTCGATCTGGATACTGGAACCAAGCTCTACGAAGGAAGTCCCTTCCCATTCTACAAGGAGTTCGTGGGAACCCAGCAGACCGACCCCGCAGCCGCCGCGCAAAATTCCGACCGCTTATTCGCCTTCGATTACGATGGCGACGGCAAAACGGATATCTGCCTGATCAATGACTACGGCACCCGTATTTACACGTTCGACGTCATCGGTGTCACTTACTCGGTAAGGCTGGTGTCTTCCTACACCGCACTCAAGAAATCGACGCTTGAAGACCGGGAACTGCTGCCGGGCGAATTCAACGGCGACGGCAAGCCCGACTTCCTGTTGACCACAAAGGGTGCGATATCCGATTGGGCGATCTATTACGCGAAGGGTGACGGCCAGTTTGAAAGGGTTTCCGTGTCGATCACGAGTAAAAGCGGCACGGATCGCATCCTCCTGCAGGACGTGAACAGCGACGGACTGACCGACGTGATCAAGACGTTGGGAACATCGGGGTTCTTCACCTACCTGACAAGACCCGGCGCCGGCTATACGTCCGATTCCTATGCGCCCTTCGATCACGCGGGTTCCGTTCTCGTGCCCACCAACATCAACAGCCGCAACTATTTCCACCAGCTGGTGGCCTTGAAAGACGGGAAAGTGACGCGATACTCCTACCCGCGCAACGACACGAAGGAGAAACAACTCACCGGTTCGGTGAACAGCCTGGGTGTGGTGGCCAAGAACCATTACCTCATGCTTAACGAGGCCGGATATTATTATACGAAAGGATACGGGGCCGTTTATCCGTTCGAGAACTTTCACGGGCCGTTTTCCGTCCCGGTAAACAGGGAGCAGTACGTGAACGGGCAACGCGACGAACAGATGGAATACCGCTACGAAAATGCCGTCATCCATAAGCAGGGGCGCGGGTTTTGCGGGTTCGGAAAAATAACGGTTACCGATAACATCAGGGGAACATCGTCCGCACGGGAGTTCGACCCGTACAACTTCGGCGTCCTGAAAAGCGAGGATACGCACCTGGACAAAACCACCAATACCTGGCAGGTGAATGTGCAGTGGAACAAGATAGCGAAAATAAACCTCACCCGCCGTGTCGCATTGGATAAACCTGCCAGCCGGACGGTCACCTCGGATTACACGTACGACGCCTACGGAAACATGACGGGCGAAAGCGTGAACTATGGCGGGGGAATAACCGTCGTCACTTCACAAACCTATTACAATTCGGGTCCGTCATTGCCTTACCTCGTCGGCCAGCCGCTGGTGAAAACCGTGACCAGTACCCGAAACGGAAGTTCGTGGACAGACAAGGAAGAAATTACGTACGATGCCGCGACCCGTCTCCCCACAAGCAAAAAAACATTTACCGGAACAGGCGGAACAGACAAGACGGGCGAAACCCGGTGGACGTATGACACCGCTACCGGCAACGTGGCAAGCGAGAAATCGGCACCCTATAACGTCACCGAATTTCTGGGAACAACGTATACCTACGACCCGTCGGGAAGGTATGTGGCCACGGCTAAGAACGCGTTGAACCAGACCACTACCTATTCCAATTACGACAAGTACGGAAACGCAAGGGCAATAACCGACCACAAGGGCAGACAGACCACCCGCGAGTTTGACGCCTGGGGGCAGCCAACATCCTCCACAAGTCCCGACGGCGTTACGGAAACCGTTACCCCGGCATGGGGCGGACAGGGGGTATATACCGTCACCAGAACCGTTACCGGACAACCGGCAACCGTAGTGCATCACGATGCCGCCGGACGTGAAGTGCGCAAGGGCAGCCAGCGGTTCGACGGACAGTGGCAATACGTGGACAACGCTTACGACAACAGGGGACGGCTGGAGAAAGTATCGCTACCGTTTAAAGGTTCTTCTCCAAGCTATTGGAACACCTATACGTATGACAACTACAACCGCCCCACCCGGCTTGCCGAAGCTTCCGGCAAAACCACCACGTGGAGTTACAGCGGACTGAGCGTGACGGAAACCCGCAACGGCATCGCCGCCACCAGAACCACCGACGCTTCGGGAGCACTGGCGAGCGTGAGCGACCCGGGCGGAACCATCACCTACACCCTGCGCCCCGACGGGCAACCGTCCTCCATTACCGCTCCCGGCGGGGTGGTCACATCCTTCGGGTATGACGCCTTCGGACGGCAGACATCCATCGCCGACCCCAGCGCCGGAACGCAGACCTTCAGCGAAAGCTACACCGCCGAAGGCGTGCTGACCCGTACCGTAACCGATGCCAACAATAAAACCGTAACCACAACATCCGATAAATACGGCCGGGTAACTTCGGTTGCAAGACCGGAGTTCAATACAACTTACACGTACAATACCGACGGATTGCTGACCAATGAGACATCCACCAACGGAACATCGGCGGTGTTCACTTACGACACCTACGACCGCCCCGCCACCGCCCGCGAGAACGCGCCCGACGGCAAGTGGCTGCAAAAAACCTTTGCCTACTCTGCAGGAAACGTCTCGAGCATGCAATACGAATCGCAAAACGGCACCATCGGCACGGAGAACTTTGTGTATGCCAACGGACATAATACGGAAATAAAACTGGACAATACGACAAGCATCTGGAAACTGACCGAAGAAAACGCTTTGGGGCAGCCCACCAAAGCAACCACGGGAAC
>JBGZJM010000248.1:0-2970 GCA_041848845.1 Petrimonas sp.
CCGGAAGAGGCACTCGGGTCGCTTGACATAGTACCGCTTTCCATCACCTACGAATTCGATCCGTGCGATTACCTCAAGGCCAAAGAATACCAGCTTAAACGAGACAATCCCGGACATAAGAAAAGCCAGGCCGACGATATCGAAAATATGCGAACGGGCATTCTGGGTTATAAAGGGAAAGTCTTTTTCAAGTTCGGAAACCGGATCAACGACACGTTATCGCGTATCGATAAAAACACCAGCCGGGCACAGATACTGGAAACCGCCACCCGGGCCATCGACAGGGAGATTTACAAAAACTACGTCTTTTTCCCGATGAACTACGTTGCCTACGACCTGATGGAAAACGGCAACCTGTTTTCCTCCCGATATACCGATGAAGACAGGACGGCTTTCAACAACTATATCGACGGGCAGATTGCAAAAATCGACATCCCCGCCAAAGACTACGGTTTTCTGCGTGAAAAACTGATCGGGATGTACGGGAATACGGTGAAGAATTTTGTTTCCACACAAAAAGTGCAGGTAAAACAATGAAGTGGGATTATGTTGCATGCCTGACGGTTATTTTTCTCGTTGCAAGCGCATGCGGGAAGGAACCGGAGCGTATCGACAACTTTTTCGTGGAGTTTGCCACAGTGGTAAAACCGGCTGATCGGATAACGTTTCAACGGGATAACTTCAAGACCCTTATCCCGGTTGAATTGAAAGATTATTCGGGCAAAAACGGGCAACGTGTCATTCTCAACTACACGCCTTTACGCGGCGATACCGTGAAGATCAACAGCGTCACCGACATTTTCACGGGTGCAATCCAGGAAAGCGATGCCGTGGCCGATCTCATCAAAGACCCCGTAAAAATACAAAGCGTCTGGGTGGGCGGAAACTACCTGAACCTGATCCTCGAAATAGAACACTTCGACAAAACTCACGTTATCGGACTGTTTCGCGACACGCAATCTTCCGCTATCGATCTGCATTTCAGCCATTCCAAAGAAAACGATCCGCCCGGATACACCCAGAAGTTTTATGCTTCTTTCCTGCTTTCCGCCATTAAATCCCCCAACGCCTCCCCTACCCCCTTCCGGTTTCATATCCGTACGCACACCGGTGTGCGCGTATTTGAACTGGAGGTGGAATAAAAGTAAGCCACTATGGTACAATTATTAGAAAGACATCTTAAAATAGAGAAAATATAGATTTGATTTTATATTATACGTGGCATGACGAGTATTTCAGCCATTATGACATGGATGGCAATTACCGCAATAACAGGCGGTGCTTCACCATTTATAAAAACAGTCCGCTCCGGGAATACCATGCTGCCAGTTTCGGGATGACCCGGAAGCACTGCAACAATTTCATCCGCGTTTTGTATCCGATACTCGAAGAATCCCCCGTGCATGCCGATGCCATGTCCGCTGAAAGCCGGAAGAATAAAGGCGGGGAATGAAATTAAGAAACAAAAAACTGACGGAACAATCATGGTCGCTCCGTCAGCAAATACCAAGCACAAGCCGGCCAATAAACCAACCTGTGTTTAAAATCCGATTATTTTTTATATTTCGAAAAGTCGGCGTTGATCATATCGCCGGTTTCCATAAACGCTTTGTGGAACTCAAAGCAAGCGTACAAATTCTGCGGCGTGTGCCCTTTTTTCGTAAGACTCAGGTAGTCGCGCAGCAACGGACGGTAGTCGGGATGCGCGCAATGCTCGATGATTTCCTCGGCCCGGGCGTACGTCCCCTTGCCGCGCAAATCGGCAACCCCATACTCCGACACGATCACTTTCACCGAATGTTCGCTGTGGTCTTCGTGGGCTACTTTCGGAACAATGGCGCTTATTTTTCCATCTTTCGCGGTGGATGGCGTGACAAAAATAGAGATATAGGCACTTCGCGTAAAATCGCCCGAACCTCCGATACCGTTCATCATCATGTTACCCATCACATGCGTGGAATTGACATTTCCGAAGATATCGGCCTCAATGGCGGTATTGATACCTATCACGCCCAAGCGGCGCACCAGACCGGGATTGTTGGAGATTTCCGACGGACGAAGCACCAGCTTGTTCTTGAAGAAATCCAGATCGCGGTAAAAACGTTCCATCGCTTCGTTGCTTAACGTGAGCGAGCAACCGCTGGCAAAAGAGATATGTCCTTTCTGCATCATGTCCAGCACGGCATCCTGAATAACCTCCGTATATACCTCGAAGCGGGGAATATCCCTGTTCTGCGCCATGGATGCAAGAACAGCATTGGCAATGTTTCCCACACCCGATTGAATAGGCAGGAAAGTGGGCGGTATATGCCCTTTTTTCAATTCGGAAACAAAGAAATTCGACACGTTCTCCCCGATTTTTGCCGTTATTTCATCAACCGGAGCAAAACCGCCGCCTTCATTTTCCTTGCTGGTCCTTACCACGTAAATTTTTGAAGGATCCACTTTCACGTATTCCAACCCGACACGCCCCTGCACTTCAAAAATATTTATCTGACGGCGTTTGGGAGGATCCTGCAATTCATACAAATCGTGCACCCCACGCATTTTGGCGGGAACTTTATCGTTCAGCTCCACGATGACTATCTTGGCCAAACGGCAGATGGTGGGCATAATCCCGACGCCGCTGGTGGGAACAATCTCTCCCGAATCGGTCACTTCACAGGCTTCCACAATAGCCACATCCACACCGCCTAAAAAACCGTAACGAATTTCCTGCGCCACTTGAGACAGGTGCATGTCGAAATACCGGACCGGTTCATGCTGAACGGCGTTAATGGCGTTACGCATATCTTTATTCGTCTGGTACGGTGTGCGGAATTTTACCGCATTGGCGCGAGCCAGGCTGCCATCGATAGAATCGCCGGTGGAAGCGCCGGTAAACATGCCAATTTTAAAAGGATTGCCTTTGGCGTGCTCTTCTTCGGCACGTTTGGCAATTTCAACCGGAACCACTTTGGGACATCCGGC
>JBGZJM010000249.1:0-4868 GCA_041848845.1 Petrimonas sp.
AATCCGCCTTAAATCGAGGAAAAGTTGTTTTCTTCCAAAGCAATCATCGGACTGCCGTGTCTGACGAAAGAACGGGCATTTTGGCGGAGATAAAGTGGTTTTGTGTGTGTGAGAGTCTTATTTTATGAGAAAATTTCCGTTATCTATTTTGTGTATAATTTCATTACCGTTATATACTTCCATTGCGAACGTCCCCTTGGTTACCCTTTCAGAGCCCACGTTAAAGATCTCCGTTACGGTAAATGACCCTGTGCAAGGGTAGCTTTTCCAGTCCTCCGTCCGGATTATGAATTCCCCGATACCTCCGGTGTGCCTGGGTTCTCCGGTGAATTGATAAAACGTGATTTTGTTTTCGTTTGAATTGTTATCGAAGGAATACCTTCTGGGTACCGGAGGAAATGAGTTTGTTACGGTTGGGTCGAGAGTGAAGGAGAGCCGGTATCCGTTGTTAGTGAAATAATGATGTTCCGTCAAGATATCGTTTTGCGTATTGCGCATCTTCTCTCTGTGAATGGAATAAAAGCTGAAATTCCCACTGTCAAACGTCGCCCTGGCAACGTTTTGCGTACCCGATCCTTCTTTTTGGATGCCTTGCAAATCTACTTTCCCTTTTAACGCGATGGATTTTGAAGAGGTGTTTACTTCCGATAACGACTCGAAAAGTTTTCCTTCGTATTCGAAAGAAAGATCGCGCGTGACGGGATTGTATTTGTAATTTCTTACGGAAAACCATTTCAAGGGATCGAAATCGGCCGTCCCGTATGGTTTTTCGTCTTTCTTGTACCTCAATAACGAGACCTTTGAAAAATGATCGTTATCGAACCAGAACACCAAATCGTAGGTCATGAACGGTGTTCTGGCATAAGTTATATAAACATACATTTGGTTTTCATTGTCAATTTTCGCATGGATAGCATTCGGATAAAAATTATAGACTTCGTTGTCAATTGTCAATTCCAACGGTCCTTTTTCGACCGGTTTTTCAGTCGGGAGGGAATCGCCGCACGACCACAACAGGATGGCGGATAACAGGGGGAGAATATTTCTCATAAACATTGGATGTTGAGTGAGCAAAAAGTTAAGCAAAATTAGATAAAAAATCAGTCTTTTCAAAACGTTAAGCCGGGGCTGAAAACAGGAACTTACTCTCCGTTTAGAATGTTGTTGATCTCCTTCATCACCAGCGGTAATGCCGGGTATACCATACCGTGATCGTAGCCGTCGATCTCCAGTAGTCGGGTTTTCTTGTGTCCCGACACTTTCATCATTCGCGCGAGGTATGCGTTTTCCTCGTACCTGCCAAGCATCTCCAGTTCCCTGTCTCCGGTGATGAGCAGGAGTGGCGGGGCATCGGGACGGACATGAAAAAGCGGGGCAAACTCATCCACAACGGGTTGTGTGTTTTTTATTCCCCGCTGTCGACGGATATTGAAGTGTGTGATGGTTTGTGCGCTGAGGGGGATAAGCCCCGTAATGCGGTCGGCGTCAATGTTGTGCGCGGCCAGGTATTTCTTGTCCAAACCCACCATGCAGGTAAGGTAACCGCCGGCAGAATGCCCCGATACGAAAATTTTGGACGCGTCGCCGCCGTATTTTTCGATGTTCTCGAACGCCCAGGCAATTGCGGCGGCTGCATCTTCGATATAGGCGGGCGCCTTGACTTTTGGCGAAAGCCGGTAATTAACGCCGATGATGCAGGTGTTTTTATGTTTGAGCCCGTCGGGAAGTTCTTTCTCCCCGCCCGTTAATCCGCCGCCGTGAAACCAGACCACGGTGGCAAAATCTTTTTTGTCGGTTGGATAGTAAATGTCGAGGACGCAACGTTCCCTGATGTACGCATCCGACTCCATCTTCGCGTCATCGTAATAGGGGATATTCCTGATGATGCTGTAGTTCGTTTCCTGGGCGACACCACTGAGTGAAGTGCTCACTAACAAGAAGACAAGAAGAGACTTTTTCATGATCAATTATCAATTATCAATTATCAATTATCAATGATAGCCGGGTTAGAACACCGGGGGCTTGCCTGTTCCGAAACCCAGTAGCCGGCCTTCGGATGGTTTGATAGACCACGTCATTCTTTATTTTTACGACCGTTTTTCCGCCGAAGGTCAACGTTTCGCAACTGCCTAACCCAATAAGCATCGCCCCTGAAACGATGAGTTTGAGAATCGTTGTTTTCATTTGCCTGTTTTCTTTAGTTTACGTTAAAATGCACCTTTTTTAGGGTGTGCGGGTATAAAAAGCACGGGTTAGAAATTATCGGGTGGGGTGTTCAGCGCGGTTATGGTAACCTCCTGAAAATCCGTATCGAAATTGGCCAGCAGCATTTCAACGAATTTGGCGTGAAAGAAAGTATACAGTTTTGAGGTTACGTGCCTGCGGTCTTTTCGTTTGAGCAATCCGAAACGCAGTTCATTCTCCTCCACCCAGATCTGCGGTTTCAGAAAGGCCTCGTTTTTCCACAAGAAAGGCGAAGGAGTGATGCGTCCGTCTGTCAGAACGGTCCATTTCTCCACTTTTCGGGTTGCGATACCTTCGTATATCTTGTCGAGCAGCAAATTGGGGTCGTGTGTCTTTATGATGATAGCCATGGGGCGGTTATTTTTGTTGGTTTTTATATGTCTCTATCGCTTTTTTCACATTTCCATGCAGCAGGAGCAGGTTCTTTGCCTGTTCATACGATAACCCGAGTTCGTCGACGATCATCCGGGCTCCCCTGTCCACGAGTTTTTGATTGGTAAGTTGCATGTTCACCATTTTGTTGCCTTTTACCCTGCCCAATTTTATCATCGTGGCCGTGGTGATCATGTTGAGCACGAGTTTCTGTGCCGTACCCGATTTCATCCGGGTACTTCCGGTAACGTATTCAGGACCTACGACAGGTTCAATTTTTATTTCAGCTTCCGCCGCCACGGGCGAACCCGGATTGCAGCTTATCGCGCCGGTGAGGATTCCTTTTTCACGCGCTTTACGTAATGCTCCGATAACGTACGGCGTGGTACCCGACGCGGCGATGCCTACCAGCGTGTCGTTTTGATTGATTTTGTATTCCAGCAGTTCTTCCCAGGCCTGGTCGTAGTTATCCTCCGCCGCTTCCACCGGATTCCGCAAGGCGGAATCGCCTCCCGCGATCAGCCCGATAACGTATGTGTCGGGCATCCCGTATGTGGGGGGAATCTCCGAGGCATCCAGCACGCCAAGCCTTCCGCTGGTTCCGGCCCCGATATAGAAAAGCCTCCCGCCCCGTTTCATCCGTTCCACGATTCCGGCAACGAGCTTTTCTATTTCGGGGAGGGTCTTTTGTACGGCAAGAGCTACTTTTTGGTCTTCCCGATTGATTTCCGCAAGAATTTCGGATACCGGTTTTTTCTCCAGGTTGTTGTAAAGTGAGGGTTGTTCGGTTATTTTGATGAAAGCCATACGGGTTACAAGTTATGCGTGAAATTTTACCAATCCTTCCATGGGCGATTGCTCTATCTTTCCGATCCTTATTCCTTTTTCTTCAGCAACCTTACGCAAGACACCGGAAAAATACCAGGCGATTGAGCCTACAAAATTAACCTTATTTTTCCGATAATTGTATTGCATCACGTTTCGTTCGAAGAAATCGGAAAAACTTCGTTCGACAATACGCCGGATGGATTGCTCTTCGATATGCCTTGATAAAAAGGGCGCAAGGGTTGCGAGAAACCTGCTGGGGAAAGGTTGCCTGTATACTTTGTCGATAACGGTTGCCTGGTCCAGGCCGTATTCGGCGAGGAGTTTCTCTTTTAATCCTTCCGGCAACTGATTTTTCAGCGCATCGCTGACCAATTGCTTGCCCAGCACGGCGCCACTTCCTTCATCGCCCAGGATAAAGCCCAGTGGCGACACCTGTCTGACCATGTCGCAACCATCCCATTCACAGGAGTTGCTGCCGGTACCCAGAATACAGGCGATCCCCGCTTCATGCCCGCAGAGGCTGTGCGCGGCAGCCATCAGGTCACTGTATACACAGATGGCATCGATGGGAAACGACCGGTATAAGGCGTTTTTCACCAAGGCGGTTTTTTCGGGGATACAGCCGGAACCGTAGAAATGGATCGACTGAACCTTTTTTCCCTTCAGAAGAGGGTGGGTATGTAATCTTATTTCCTCTGCAATCTCCTCCCCGGTCTGATAGACCGGGCTGATTCCTTTTGTGGAAAACCGCTGCACGATCTCTCCTGCGTATGTCAGGCACCAGTCGGTCTTGGTGGCCCCGCTGTCGGCAATCAGTACATTACCCCCTGATTGTGAATGATCCATGTTGATTGGTTGTTTACAGTTTAATATAGATCTCTTTTTTGTACAGGATATATCCGAACAGCCAGCAGAAGGTAATGAACAGCAGTGCATAGAGGAGCGATCCGAAATAGTCGCCCGCCCAGGGGCGCAGCAGTACTTCGTAAATAAACCCTTTGACGGAAATTGCTTCTCCCTGCCGGTTAAACCGGATATTGGAGACCAGGTTGGCCATTACACCGGCAAAAACATACACGATAAGCGGATTTACCCCGAAGGCGTGAAAGAAGCGGCTCCATCGCTCTTTCCGATGGATATCGATGATCCAGATCAGCAGCCCCAGCAGTTGTGCGGCAAAGCCGGTGGTGGCGAGTACGAATGTGGGGCTCCATATCTTCTTGTTGACGGGGCATCCGTACTGCAGGAGTAATCCCGAAAATGCCAGTATCGTACCCCATATCAACAGCTTCTCCACCCGGGTGTGGTTGTCTTTGTGCTCCACGATCAGTTTTCCGGAAAGAAAGCCGATCAGTACGTGGGCGATGGAGGGGAGGGTGCTGAGCAGCCCTTCGGGTTCGAATGCGATGTGCACGCCTTCCGGC
>JBGZJM010000250.1:0-3445 GCA_041848845.1 Petrimonas sp.
CCACGCCCCTTCAGCTTGCCAATTATACGGCGCTGATCGCCAACAGGGGGTATTATTACAAACCGCATGTGGTGAAAGCCCGGAAAGGCGCTCCGTTAGACACGCTCTACAGCAAAAGGAGAGAGTCGAACATCCGCCGCGAGCATTTTGAACTGACGGTTGCGGGAATGGCGGATGCCGTAACGCACGGAACCTGCCGCCGGATCAACATGGAGCCGCATATCACCGTTTGTGGGAAAACAGGCACGTCTCAAAACCCGCACGGGGAAGACCACTCGCTTTTCATCGGGTTTGCGCCGAAGGACGACCCGAAAGTGGCCATTGCCGTTATTGTGGAAAACGGAGGGTTCGGAGCCACGAATGCCGTTCCTATTGCGCGTTTGATGGTACAAAAATATTTGATGGGTGAAATTATGCCGCAGGATCAGTTTTTGGAAAAAACCATGGCAAATCGTGTAATTTTACCTTACATCTATAGAAGAAATGCTTCTGCACAACGTGTAGATACCATAGCAACTCAAGTTGGAAATGTACAGAGGAACTAGGGAAATACGGGAAAAGGGAAGGGTAGACCGTTTCACAACAATTATGTACCTGCTCTTTATCGTGCTGGGGTGGTTGAACATTTATGCGGCCAGCTTCGACCTGGAGAATGCGGTGAGCATGTTCGACCTTTCCGGCCGGGCCGGCATGCAGCTTGTCTGGATAGGCACCTCGTTGCTGCTTGCGTTTGCCCTCCTCAAAATCGATACTTCATTTTACGAGACGTACGCCTTTGTAGCCTATATTATCGGAATCGCATTGTTGGTCATCACCCTTGTTGTCGCGCCCGAGATCAAAGGTTCGCGTTCGTGGTTGGTGATCGGCCCGGTACGGTTGCAGCCCGCCGAATTTATGAAGTTTATCATAGCGCTTACCCTGGCAAAGATTTTCAACGTGTACAATTTCCGCCTGATGGAAAGGAAAAACCTGATCATCGTATTCTCGTTAATTTTTCTTCCGCTGGTGCTGGTGATTCTGCAAAGCGAAACAGGTACCGCGCTGGTTTACCTGAGCCTTATTTTTGTGTTGTATCGTGAAGGTTTGCCCGGTGGAATTCTCTTCATGGGTGTGGCGGCAATTTTATATTTCGTGTTGGCCATCCGTTTTTCGGACGTTCAACTGGGGATGTTGTCCGTCGGCGAATTCACCGCAGTCGCACTGATTATTGTTTTTGCCGCCGCCATGGTCTGGAACTACGTAAAACGCCGGGAAACGGCTTTCATGATCATCGTACTGGGATTGATCGTCCTGGCAGCCGGATGGCTCATGCATTTTTTTGACCTTCCGGTCAATCCCGGTTTATTGGCGCTTGCGGCATTGGGATTGGTAGCGCTTTACCTGGCTTACCTGTCGCTTCGGTTTCGGAAAAAGGTTTATTTGTATATCTTGCTGTTTGTTGTGGGTTCGTTCGCGTTTGTCGAATCGAGTGAATACGTTTTTAACGATGTCCTGCAACCGCACCAGCAAATGCGCATCAAGGTAACGCTGGGAATGGAGCAGGATTTGCAAGGATCGGGTTATCACGTGGGGCAATCGAAAATAGCCATTGGATCGGGCGGGATCTCCGGAAAAGGTTTCTTAAACGGCACGCAAACCAAGTTGAAATATGTTCCCGAGCAAGATACCGATTTTATTTTCTGCACGATTGGCGAAGAGTGGGGCTTTATCGGTTCAACCATTATTCTCCTGCTTTTTGCCGTGTTCATCCTGAGGCTTATCTCGCTGGCGGAACGACAGACAACAACGTTCGGACGCGTGTATGGCTATGGTGTTGCAAGTATATTTCTGTTCCATTTGCTGGTAAACATAGGAATGGTGATTGGCATTATGCCCGTAATTGGGATCCCCTTGCCATTCTTCAGTTACGGCGGTTCGTCGTTGTGGGGATTTACCATCTTGTTGTTTATTTTTCTGCGGATAGACAAAGGACGGAAAAGGGCATAAAAATGGATGCATACTAATTTCACAACCGGCATGCATCCTGTCAATTAGAACCCAATTATTTTTTCAGTTTGGCGGCATTTTTTATGCGTAGCCGGTTAACGTTTCGTTAATTGGTTCATTTTCTTCGACCGCGCTACGGAAAAAAAGTTTAATTTTGCGCCAAAATCAATAAGAATGAACCATACTGCATTAATTACGGGCGCCTCGAGGGGGTTTGGTGCCGAGTTTGCCCGGCTGTTCGCTTCAAAGGGCACGAACCTGGTTCTCGTTGCCCGAAGCGAAAAAGAATTGAAGGATTTGAAAGATGAATTGGAAAATACATTTAACATATCGGTACGGACGATTGCCAAAGACCTGACAAAGCCGGAAAACGTACGGGCGGTTTATGATGAAATAAAGGGCACCGGAATCGGGGTGGATTATTTGGTGAACAACGCCGGGTTTGGCGATTATGGTCATTTTTCCGATACGGAATGGGAGAGGCATGAGCAGATGATCGATTTGAATATAAGCGCATTGTCGCATTTTTGTTATCTTTTTGTTCAGGATTGGATGCCGCGTAAATCCGGAAAAATCTTGAATATTGCATCCACAGCCGCCTTTCAACCGGGCCCGGGGATGTCGGTTTATTTTGCCTCCAAAGCATACGTGGCCAGCTTCTCACAAGCCATTGCTTACGAATTTCGAAAGCACGGCATTACCGTCACGGCACTTTGTCCCGGCCCTGTCAGAACCAATTTTTGGGTAGCTGCCCGCATGTACCACCCAAACGGATTTCTGAAAGATACGAAAACGCCTTTGCCGGAGGAAGTGGCAACGTTCGGTTATCGTGCCATGATGAAAGGAAAAACGCTGGTTATTCACGGAGGATTGAATAAATTGGTAGCCAACCTGGTCAGGTTTATCCCGCGCAAATGGCTGACAACCCTTTCCGCAAAAGTGATTTCCGGGTAAAAAAAAGCACTCGATTGTTAGAGACTGTTTTATGGGAAACGAAAAAGAGATATTTCAGCGGACGGAGCTTCTGATGGGAAGCCGTTATTTGGATCTCGCGGCCCGAAAGAGGGTTGTTGTATTTGGTGTGGGAGGAGTCGGGAGCTGGTGCGCGGAAATGCTGATAAGAAGCGGAATTACCCATCTTACGCTCGTGGATTCAGACCGGGTAGCCGTAACGAATATCAACCGGCAGCTGATGGCTACGGTGAAAACTATCGGGCAAGTGAAGGTAGAGGTGTTAAAGGAACGACTGCTCGAAATAAATCCCAATGCCGAAATTGTTTCTGTGCAAGCAGCATATAGTCCGGAGACCGCCGGTTCCTTTAAGCTCGAATCGTATGATTTCATCATTGATGCTATCGACAGCCTTTCCAATAAAGTTCATCTTATACGTTTTGCCTCGCAAATGCCGGGAGCCTTCTTTTCATCGATGGGTGCGGCATTGAAGATTGACCCTTCCCGC
>JBGZJM010000251.1:0-3957 GCA_041848845.1 Petrimonas sp.
CAGCGCATCCACAGCATGCTTGGTGGCACAATAGACGTTTCCGTCGGGATAGACCTCCTTTCCGGCAATCGAACCGATGTTGATGATATGCCCTTTTTCCTGTTTTATCATCAGGGGTGAAACGTGGCGGGTCACGTAGAGCAACCCTTTGACGTTGGTGTCGATCATCCGGTTCCAGTCGCCGGTATCGCCTTCCTGCAGGGTGACTAACCCGGCTGCCAGCCCCGCATTGTTGACCAGCACATCGATTTTCTTCCAGTCGTCCGGCAAATTTTCAATGGCCGATTTTACCTCAGGCTCCACACGAACATCAAAACAGAGGGCCAACACACGGGCTCCCTCTTTTTCAAGCTTATCTTTCAGATCTTTCAATCTTTCGTTTCTGCGTCCGGTAATGATGACATCAAAACCATTTCCGGCCAATCTCCGGGCTGTGGCGCCCCCTATTCCCGATGTGGCACCGGTTATTAACGCAATCTTTCTCTTCATAACGTATAAAATTATAATAAAATCAAAATTACATCAAAAAATGGAGTTTTTGACCCTTATCATCAAAAAATAGACTATTTTTGAAGTCTGCTAAACAAATACCCGCTTTATGGAAGAAGAGTTTATCACCGTTAAAACATTTGCTTTCCCTGCCGATGTATCCATCGTTCAAACATTCATGGAAATGAAAGGCATTGAAGTATTCATGAAGAATTTAACAGCCAGCCGGCTGGCTTATAGCATCGGGGATATCGAGATGCAGGTAAGGGCTTCGGATTACAATGCCGCCAAAAATGCACTTATCGAAGGCGGTTTTGCCGAACCGGAGGACTTTGTTCTTTAAGTTGAATTTTTAATCACCGATAAATATATGATTGAGAATAATCTCCCTTATAGAAAGAAAGAATACAAATACATACTCATTGGTTTTCTGATCCTGCTCGGACTGATCCTTTTCAAAGAACTGCGGCTCTATCTGAGCGGTTTTTTGGGAGCCGCCACGCTTTATGTACTGCTGAAAGGACAGATGATCTATTTGACAGAAAAAAAGAAAATAAAAAAAGGGGTTGCGGCCACCTTCCTGACCCTGGAAGCTCTGTTGTTGTTTCTGGGGCCGCTTACGGGCATTGCCTTTCTGGTGATCGATACCGTATCGGGAATTTCCATTGACCCCAAAGCCATCATCGACAGCTTCAATAACTTCGTTGAGATGATAGAGGAAAAGCTTGATTTCAATCTGTTCACCCCCGCAAATTTGTCCGGTCTGCCCAAATTGGGCGGAAACATATTGCAATCGCTCGGCGCAAGTATCTACTCGTTGATCATCAATTCCCTTTTTGCCCTTTTCATCCTTTTCTATATGCTCTATAATTACGAGACCTTTGAGAAAATGGTTAAAGAAATCCTGCCGTTTAAAGAGGAAAATAAACAAATCCTGGGCGAGGAAACCAAGTTGATCATCCAGGCAAACGCAATAGGGATTCCTTTACTGGCCATTATTCAAGGTGTTTTTGCCTATGCCGGATATGTCTTTTTTGGAGTGGAAAACGCTCTTCTTTACGGTGTACTTACCGGATTCGCCTCGGTCATCCCCATTCTCGGAACAGCCGTAGTATGGGTTCCTATCGCATTAAGCATCTGGTTGACCGGCAATATTGGCGGTGGCGTGGGGATGACTGCATACGGATTGATTATTATCGGCGGAGTGGACAATATCGCGCGTTTTCTGCTCCAAAAGGTGTTGGCCGACATTCATCCGTTGATAACCATTTTCGGAGTATTGATCGGAATTCCCATGTTCGGGTTCTGGGGCGTTATTTTCGGCCCTCTGCTGCTCTCCCTGTTTGTGCTTTTCTTCAATATGTACCGGCACGAATACATTCCGGGTTCAACAGCACAACCACGTGTTACCACCCGGATGAAGTCCCGGAAATTCAGCATACCCGGATACAAAAAGATCCCCCAAAAATAATCTTAACTTAAAATTCGTAACCGTACTGATTTCAGGTTTTCTGATCCAAAACAGGCAAAAAAATCATTTTATGTGAACAATTCCTCCGAGAATTTGTTTCATGTAAGAATGATTCTTTATTGGTATTAAAATGCATGTGGATATTAAACACATTCAGGCACTCTTAAAAGAGAAAGAGCTAAAGGTAACTCCCCAACGAATCGGGGTACTCGAAGCGATTTACACGTTGCGTAATCATCCCACGGCTGAGCAGATCATTGATTTTATTCATGACAGATACCCCAGCATAGCCATTGGAACGGTTTACAAGACACTCGACACTTTTGTCAAATACGGGGTTATCCATAAGGTCTTGACCGAAGGAGAAGTCATGCGTTACGATGGCGTCCTGAAACACCATCATCACCTCTACAATGAAGAAAACAATGAAATTCGGGATTACATAAACGAAGAACTGGATGAAATGCTGAAAACTTATTTCGAAAAAAACGCCATCGAAGGTTATCGGATAAGCTCGATCACGCTTCATATCAACGGAAAATCAGTAAACAAAAATTCAATTAATCAAAAAACAATAAAAAATGAAAACAATGAAAACAACTGAAATTACGGGATTAAAAAATGTAGAAAATGTAGCCAAGGGGTTACAGCAATTACTGGCAGACTTACAAGTTTATTACACCAATTTACGGGGATTCCACTGGAACATAAAAGGCAGGGATTTTTACCTTCTCCACGAAAAATTCGAGGAGATGTACAACGATGTTGCCGCTAAAGTAGATGAAGTTGCCGAAAGACTCCTTATGCTTGGCGAAACTCCGGTCCACACCTTCACGAAGTACCTGGAAACGGCCAACGTGAAAGAAACAGGCGTAGTTACAGGTGCCGATGAAGCCATCAAAAACATTCTCGACACGCACAAACTGCTCATCGCTTCCGAAAGGAAATTGCTTGCCTTGGCTTCAGAGATTGATGATGAAGCAACCGTGGCGCTTCTGAGCGACTACATCAGCGGACAGGAAAAAGAGGTTTGGATGCTTGCTTCATTTTTGTCCTAACCTGCATCTGCGAAAAATTATTTGTTAACAACAAACATTGTATGGTATGAACGCAGAAGACCTGAAGAAAAAAAGAGACAAGGAAAATCAAAAACCGATGACCGCGGTTACCGGAGCTCCGGTTGGCAACAACCAGGACGCAATGACCGCCGGTCCACGCGGGCCCATGATGCTGCAAGACGTGTGGTTTTTGGAGAAACTCGCTCATTTCGATCGCGAGGTAATTCCGGAGTGACGTATGCATGCTAAAGGGTCGGGTGCCTTCGGCACCTTTACCGTTACCCACGACATTACACCTTACACCAACCTGCGCAGCCCCAACAACAACTGGGATTTCTGGAGCAGCCTTCCCGAGGCATTGCATCAGGTTACCATCACGATGAGCGACAGGGGGATACCCCGCTCATACCGGCACATGCACGGCTTCGGAAGCCATACGTTCAGTTTGATCAACGCGGACAACCGGCGTTTTTGGGTAAAATTCCATTTTGTAACCCAACAGGGCATCGAAAACCTGACCGACCAGGAAGCGGTCGAGCTGGTTGGGAACGACCGCGAAAGTCACCAGAGGGATCTGTTTGAAGCCATCGGCAACGGCAATTTTCCGAAATGGAAGATGTTCATCCAGGTAATGACGGAAGAACAGGCCGCCTTCAATCCGGCCAACATTGCGGAGATGCACAACGATACCGGCTGGGAGTGAACCACCACCAGATCCCCGTAAACATGCCAAGGGGGGCCATGCACACCTACAACTCTTTCCACCGCGACGGACAGATGCGTGTTGACGGGAACCACGGCACAACATTGCATTACGAGCCCAACAGTTATAACATCTGGCGTGAACAACCCGAATACGATGAGCCTACCCAGAAAGTAAGCGGTGATATCAAACGATGGAACTTCCGTGAAGACGATGACAACTACTATGAGTAACCC
>JBGZJM010000252.1:0-3806 GCA_041848845.1 Petrimonas sp.
CAAAATGAACATAAAAAACATATAGGAAATGGCATTTAACATTATTGTGTTGGCAAAGCAGGTTCCCGATACGCGCAACGTTGGGAAGGATGCGATGAAGGCCGACGGAACAGTTAACAGAGGAGCGCTGCCCGCTATTTTTAATCCGGAAGATTTGAATGCGTTGGAACAGGCTCTTGGAATCAAGGATCAATATCCCGGGACAAAGATTACCCTGCTGACCATGGGGCCCGCCCGTGCTGCGGAAATTCTCCGGGAAGGGTTATTCAGAGGTGCCGACGACGGTGTGCTTCTTACGGATCGCGCTTTTGCCGGTGCCGATACACTGGCTACATCTTATGCCTTGTCAATGGCAGTTAAACGGATGGGAAATTTTGACATGATTATCTCCGGCCGGCAAGCTATCGATGGCGATACTGCGCAGGTTGGGCCGCAGGTGGCGGAAAAACTGGGGATTTCTCAAATTACGTATGCCGAGGCCATCGAGGGCATCGACAAGAAGAAAATACGCGTGAAACGTCGACTGGAAAATGGCGTAGAGGTTGTGGAAGCCCCCCTGCCGCTGTTGATCACCGTAAACGGATCGGCCAGGACTTGCCGCCCGCGTAACGCAAAGTTTCTGCAAAAATACAAACACGCTAAAACCGTTACCGAGCGCCAGAGCGAAAATATCGATTATATCGATTTGTACAGCTCGCGCCCATACCTGAATTTAACGGAATGGAGTGTTGCTGATGTAAATGCCGACCCTGTTCAATGCGGATTATCAGGTTCTCCAACCAAAGTGAAGAAAATAGAGAACGTGGTGTTTCAGGCAAAGGAAAGCAAACGGCTGACCGATGACGATGCCGAACTGGAAGACTTGATCAGGGAATTAATTGCTAATCACACAATTGGTTAAAACAATGAATAACGTATTCGTATACCTCGAAATAGAAGACGGCAGGGTTGCGGAAGTGAGCCTGGAACTGCTTACCAAAGGACGCTCCCTTGCCAGCCAACTGGGCTGCAGACTCGAAGCCATTGCCGCGGGCGACAAACTCGACACCGTTGAGAAACAGGTTTTTCCGTACGGCGCGGATGTCCTCCATGTTTTTAAAGACAAACGCTTGTCGCCATATACTACCTTGCCGCACACCTCCATCCTGGTGAATCTGTTCAAAAAAGAAAAACCGCAGATTTGTTTAATGGGAGCAACCATTATTGGCCGCGATTTGGGACCACGTGTGTCATCGGCGTTAGGGAGCGGTTTAACTGCCGATTGCACTTCGCTCGAAATTGGCGATCACGAAGAGAAAAAAGCGGGTAAAGTTTACGAAAACCTGCTTTATCAGATTCGTCCCGCTTTCGGAGGAAATATTGTGGCGTGGATCATCAATCCCGACCATCGTCCGCAAATGGCGACTGTTCGCGAAGGTGTGATGAAGAAGCAAATGGCCGATCCGAACTACAAAGGGACGGTGGTAGAGCACGATGTGAAGGACTATGTTTCCCCGGATGATTTTGTGGTCTCCATCATCGACCGCCACGTGGAAAAGTCGAAAGTCAATATCAAAAATTCGCCCATCATCGTTTCCGGGGGATACGGAGTGGGTTCGAAAGAGAATTTTCAACTGCTGTATGATCTGGCCAACGTATTGGGTGCTGAGGTAGGTGCTTCGCGTGCCGCCGTTGATGCCGGATATGCCGAACACGAACGTCAAATCGGACAGACCGGCGTTACCGTACGCCCTAAACTGTATATCGCCTGCGGTATTTCGGGACAGATTCAGCACATTGCCGGAATGCAGGAGAGTTCGCTGATCATCTCCATCAACAACGACCCTAATGCCCCTATCAACACCATTGCCGATTACATTATTACCGGCGATATCGAAAAGGTAATTCCGAAATTGATCAAGTATTATAAGAAAAATTCAAAATAAGAAGAAATGGCAAACTTTTATACCGACACGCCGCAATTCAGACACTATCTGAACCACCCGCTGATGAAGCGAATTGTGGAACTCAAAGAAAGAAATTATGCGGATAAATATACTTGCGATTACGCTCCGATGGATTTTGAAGACGCCATGGACAGCTACGATAAAATTCTGGAAGTGGTGGGCGAGATATGCGGCGATATCATCGAACCGAATGCGGAAGCGGTGGATCACAGCGGACCCACGGTCGCCGAAGGGCGAGTAACGTATGCTTCACCCACACAAGAGAACCTGGATGCCCTGAACAAGGCCGAACTGATGGGGATGGCTTTCCCGAGACGTTTCGGAGGATTGAATTTTCCCATGGTGCCCTACATGATCTCGTCCGATATCGTGAGCCGGGCGGATGCCAGTTTCCAAAATATCTGGATGTTGCAGGACTGCGGTGAAACTATTTACGAGTTTGCATCGGAAGAGCAAAAAAACAAATACCTGCCGCGCGTTGCCAAAGGGGAGACCATGTCGATGGACCTGACCGAACCCGATGCCGGTTCGGATTTGCAAGCCGTGATGCTGAAAGCTTCGTATAACGAAAAGGAAGGGCAATGGTACCTGAACGGAGTGAAACGATTTATTACCAACGGGGATGCCGATATTCACCTGGTGCTGGCCCGTTCGGAAGAAGGAACGAAAGATGCACGTGGTTTATCGATGTATATTTACGACAAAAACAGCGGAGGCGTAACCGTACGCCGCATCGAAAACAAGATGGGTATAAAAGGGGCGCCAACCTGCGAGTTGGTTTTTAAAAACGCCAAAGCCGAGTTGGTGGGTTCCCGCCGGATGGGACTGATCAAGTACGTGATGTCGTTGATGAACGGCGCGCGCCTGGGTATCATGGCTCAATCGGTAGGAATATCCGAAGCTGCTTGCCGCGAAGCGTACAATTACGCACTGGAGCGCCGTCAGTTCGGGAAAGCCATTATCGAGATGCCGCCCGTTTTCGAAATGCTTGCTCACATGCGTGCTAAAACCGATGCGTCACGTACGATACTTTACGAGACCTGTCGTTTTGTGGATATGTACAAGATATTGGAGGATATTTCCCGGGAACGCAAGCTCTCTCCCGAAGAGCGCGACGAAATGAAGTACTATTCGCGCCTGGCGGATGCTTTCACGCCGCTGGGAAAAGGAATGACCAGTGAATACGCGAACCAGAATGCCTATGATGCCATTCAGATACACGGCGGATCCGGGTACATGAAAGACTATAAGTGTGAACGGCTTTATCGTGACGCCCGTATAACCAATATTTACGAGGGTACTACGCAATTGCAGGTTGTTGCTGCCATTCGACACGTTACCACGGGAACTTACCTGAACCGGATCAGGGAATATGAGGCCATGCCCGTATTGCCGGAATTGGAACCGTTAAAGCGTACGCTATCGAAAATGGCGCAGATGTACGAAAAATTGGTTGAAATTGTTACCGCACCCAAAGAGGAAGAATACCTCGATTTTCATGCGCGCCGTTTGGTTGAAAGTGCCGGACACGTGATCATGGGACACCTCCTCTTGCAGGATGCCAACAAGGAACCCGAAATGTTCCGTCGCAGTGCCGAGGTTTATATCCACTACGGACAAATTGAGGTGGTGAAGAACTATAACTTTGTTACCAAATCAGGAATTGAAGACCTGGGTTATTATAAACCGGTTTTAAGCGAATAAAAGTTACTTTTCAGGTAATCGTGAAGCGGAAAGATTCAATTCTTTCCGTTTTTTTGTTAAATAAAGGTAAATAACAGAAAGTTATTGAGTTTACGTGCAACCTTTTAGTTAAAATTTCATCAAAGTAGGGTTATTTTCTGAAAGATACCATGTTGA
>JBGZJM010000253.1:0-4404 GCA_041848845.1 Petrimonas sp.
ACAGGGAACGCTTTACCCGATTGAAAAAATCGGCAATCTCCCCTTCGGTGTAGGTGTTTTGCAACGACAACATCGGATAGCGATGCCGCACCTGAACAAAGTTCTTGTTAATGTCGCTTCCCACCCGCATCGTGGGCGAATTGGGGTCGTAAAACTCGGGATACTGCTTTTCCAATTCGGCCAGTTGCCGCATCAGGGCATCAAAATCCATATCGGAAATGGCAGGTTGCGACAACACGTAGTAATTGTAGTTATGCTCGTGTAACTGTTTGCGGAGGGTCTCCATTTTGTCTTTAACCCCCAAAGGCATGCTGTTATCGGAAAATAAATCATTCATTGAAATAGTGCTTAATGAAATATACTCATCCACGGATAGCGGGTTTTCTTCCCCTCCTTTGGCGAAAGGCTACCGATCGATGCCGAAACGGTAAGCATCTGCTGAAACAACACGTTGCCTTCGGTGAAATGCAGGTTGCAGCTGAACCGTGCCTTCACAAGGTCCGACTCTATCAGGCGGATGTACCATTCACTTTCGAGGTACGACCCCGCCCGAAGGAATTGTGTTCCCCAATAGAGGTTGCCTCCGAAGGTGCCGGCCAACCTCATGCGCGGCTCACCCCGGTAAAACGTGTTTTTTGTGCCGATTCCCCACATTTCGGCATCGCCGCGGGCAACGAACCCGGCAGGCTTGTACCGTTCGCTTTCGAAGCGGCGGTCTCTTTCATATCCCACCAACGCTCCCGCAGCGATCAATCCTTTAAACCCGCCTTCTCCTTCGTATTCCAGCCCGGTTGTCGCCTGCAGCTGCAGGTTCTCGCTCACGCCTTCACCCGGTGTGGCAGGCTTTGTGTTGGCATGGTGAAACATGTACGACTGAAAATCGGCAAAGAGAAGTCCTCGGGCTATTTTTCCCGATAATCCTACAAAAAAATGTTCACGACCGGTGCGTGTGGCATACCCTGTCCTGTCGAACCAGGCATTAAAAAAATTCCGGCTACCGCCGATTCGCCAAAACACGCCCTGCATCAGCGGGACAAAATTGTTGATGGAGTCCTTGAAAAAGAAATTGTTGTAATTGCCCAACACTTCGCTCCGGGGAAAGGAGCCGGCACGAAACAGGATGTCCGGAGACTTGTACTGATAATACATCGTAACACCCACCTTATCGATAGCATTATCCATTCCCGGGATTTTCAGCAGGTTTACGCCGGCACGGATGGAGTGTTTCTCTCCCCAACCGATGCTTCCCGTCGGATTAAGCCAGATTCCATTCATGGTTTCGGAATCGGTAAACGACGATTTTTCGTATTCCGTATTATCGAAAAAATAGTCTAACCCCACTTTCCACCGGTATTCCTGGGCATAAACCGAAGAACAAAAAGACACCACCAGAAAGAAGAGAAACCCGTGTTTCATATTGTTCGTTTTTCGACGGTAAAGATAAGGAAAATTCCCTATATCTTCTTATGCACCCACTTCTTGCTTCGCAAATAAAACAGGGAAAAAAACATCAGCTGCCCCCAGTAGACGTGTTCGGTGGTCCATGCCCAACCTACCGACAGGCGGAGGTAAACAACAATAAACCATGTATATAAAACATACCCCGATAAAGTGATGATTTCATAAAACAGTGCCCGCCGCGTACTTCCTGTTCCCGAAACCGAACTGAACAATACCGTTCCCACCGCATAAAAAGGCAGGGATGTCAACAGCACGTACAACGGCACTACCGTATCATCAATAAGGGAAGTATCGTTCGTGTAAACATGAATCACCAACCGGGGCGCAATCGCTACGGTGAGAATGATGGCAAGCATCGAAAACAGACTGATCAGGGTAACCCGCTTGATCAAATTCAGCACTTCATTCTGCCGTCCGGCTCCGATAGTATTGCTTACCATGGTGTTCACCGCCGAACCCAGCGCATGGGACGGAATGGTGACGATGGCATATAAGCTGCGCACAATATTGGTCACGGCCAGAGAACGCTCACCCAGGAAGTTTTCTATCAACACGAAAAACATCAACCAGGTCACGATGGATAACAGATACTGAAGCATCATATATATGGAAATATCCAGCACTTTTTTTACTACCGTCCACTTGAACGTAATTCTCCGGAAGCCGTACTTTTCCAGGTCGACTGTTTTCCGGATGTAAACAATGAAAAACAAGGTGGATGACGCTTCGGCAATGACCGATGCAAGCGCGGCACCGCCAATTCCCATTTCGGGCAGTCCGAAGTTTCCGAAAATCAGTCCATAGTCGAGCACTAAATTCACCAGAGCCATGACCAGTGAATTTATCGTAAGGACCCTGGTACGGGCAATACCAATATAAAACGCCCGAAAAGTGCTGTTCGCAAAAGCGAAAACAAAACCATAGACGCGCCAGTGGAGATAACCGGAAACAGCCTCACTCACATTTTCCGATTCAAACAGACGCATCAGCGCATTGATGAACCCGAGTTTAAATACCGCAATCAACAACAATGCCGGAACAAGAAGAAATAAAATTCCCTGAATAACAATCTCTCCGATTTGGTGGAATTTTTTTTCGCCGTTTCTCCTGCCGATCAAAATCTGGCTTCCCATACTGAATCCGAAACCAATCGTGTAAATGGCAATGTAAATAATCCCGGCCAGAGCGGACGCACCCAACTCCACCTCCCCCACCCGTCCGAGAAAGGCGGTATCTATTACCTGAATGATATTCTGCGCCAGCAAACTGAGCAAGATAGGCAGGCTTATTTTTACTACATGTTTATTGGAATACACCGGTTTCTGTCCGTCATTTATTTCAGCGTGCAAAACAACGAATTTTTTACGGAATAAAAAAACAAAACGTCAATTCATTTACGGAATCCACATGGACTCCCATTTACATAAACAGCTGAAAACATTTTGCAGTTATGCGGATTTTTTTTATTATCTTTGTAAAGAATTTGAAGAAAATGAATTAAATGAGTCAGAAAAGAATTCTCTACATTACCCAGGAAATTTTTCCTTATTTGCCGGAAACACAGATTTCGCATATTTCGAGACACCTCCCCCAAGCCATTCAGGATAAAGGCCACGAAATTCGTACGTTTATGCCTAAATTCGGCAACATCAACGAACGCAGGAATCAACTGCACGAAGTGATTCGCCTTTCCGGAATGAACCTGATCATCGATGATTCGGACCATTCGCTGATTATCAAGGTGGCTTCCATACAATCGGCTCGCATGCAGGTTTACTTCATCGATAACGACGATTTCTTTCAAAACCGCGAGACGCTTACCGACCAAAAGGGAGAGGAATACGACGACAACGATGAACGAAGCATCTTTTTTGTCCGCGGCGTACTGGAAACCATCAAAAAACTGCGCTGGGTTCCCGACATCATTCATTGCCACGGCTGGTTTACCGCATTGGCGCCCATTTATATCAAGAAAGGATACAAAGACGATCCCTGCCTGAAGAACGCCAAAGTTATTTATTCCGTTTATGACGAGAACTTCGAAAAACCTTTTAACGAGGGATTTTCGGAAAAGCTTCGTTTCGATACCATTGGCGACGAGGAAATTGAAGATGTGAAAGAACGGGGAAAAATGGATTTCGTAAACCTCACAAAACTGGCCATCGATTATTCGGACGGAGTTGTTCAAGGCAGTGAAAACATTCACAAAGAACTGGACAAGTACATCATCGATAAAAAAATACCCTATTTGGGATATATCCCCGATTTTGAGAATAGCGTGGAAAAAATCGGTGAATTTTGCGATAAGATCGACGCCTAAATTGTCTTAAAAAAAACAAGAAAGCCCTTAACCGGTTTTTTTTTCAGATATTTTTTCGGATATTTGCGTTCCTAATTTTTTGAAACGAATGAAACTTCAAACCTTATACAAACTGTTATTCATAGCCCTTGTTACCGTTTTCGCTTCCTGCGTTGACACCCTGGACAAGATAGGCTTTACCGTTCAACCGGAAAACGACAGGGTCTCGGTGGGTACGGACACGCTGTATGTCTCATCCCGGACCCTACAAGTGGATTCTGTTTTTTCCAGAACCAAATACCCCATTCTGGGAGAATATACCGATCCGGTTTTCGGTTCTATCCGGTCTGAATACGTAGGCGAATTTTATTATCCCGAAAACCAGGCGTTTAAAGATGGCGCCATCATTGATTCCGTACGGCTGACGGTTTCCTATACCTCCATTATCGGTGATTCCCTGGCACCCATGAGACTGGCCGTATACAAGGTCATTGAGGAACTGCCCAAAAACAAGGATTACACCAACTTCGATCCCAGAGCGAAATCGGACATGAGCGCCCCGCTCGGTACAAAAACGTTTACCGGCAAAAACAACACCTACCGCACGGAAACATATTATACGGGTAACACCACCCAAACCGTCA
>JBGZJM010000254.1:0-4980 GCA_041848845.1 Petrimonas sp.
GCGGAGATAAAAAAATCACGCATCGTCCGCACCGTCATAAATTCCGACAGCCGGCTCACGTATGAGGAGGCACAAACCGTGATAGAAACCGGGAAAGGTGATTTTTCATCCGAGATCCTGGTCATGAACAGCCTGGCGCAGAAATTGCGCGAAAAACGTTTCGCGAACGGAGCCATCAACTTTGAGCGCTACGAAGTGAAATTCAACCTCGATGAGAACGGCAAGCCGCTTGGAGTTTATTTTAAAGAGTCGAAGGAAGCAAACCACCTTATCGAGGAGTTCATGCTTCTGGCCAACAGGACGGTGGCCGAGTTTATCGGAAAGGTTCCCAAGGGTAAGCATGCCAAGGCATTTGTCTACCGCATTCACGATATCCCCGATTCCGAAAAGCTCGACACCCTGAATGCCTTTATCCTTCGTTTCGGGCATAAGATAAAAACCGAAGGGAACAAAGTGGAGGTGGCAAAGAGCATCAACTCATTGTTGGACAAGGTGCAGGGCCGTCCCGAAGAAAACCTGGTGGAGACCATTGCCATCCGCACCATGTCCAAAGCGGTTTATTCTACCAGGAACGTGGGGCATTACGGGCTGGCGTTTGACTATTATACGCACTTCACATCTCCCATCCGGCGTTATCCCGACATGATGGTGCACCGGTTGCTGGAACGTTACCTGAACGGGGGAGGGTCTGTTAATCAGGCCGACCTGGAAGCGGAATGCAAGCACTCTTCCGATATGGAACAGGTGGCGGCCAATGCCGAACGCGACTCCATCAAGTACAAACAGGTGGAATTTATGGCCGACAAGATAGGGAAGGTGTACGAGGGTGTTGTCTCCGGGATTACGGAATGGGGTATTTACGTGGAAATCAATGAAAACAAATGCGAGGGTATGATTCCTATCCGCGAGCTGGACGATGATTTTTACGAGCTGGACGAGAAGAATTACCGCCTGGTCGGCCGTCGCACCAGACGCGAATACCGCCTCGGGCAACCGGTTTCCATACAGGTTGCAAAAGCCAACCTGGAAAGGAAACAACTGGATTTTGTGCTGGCTTAGCTCAGACCTTTCTGAAGAACGAAGTCTTGCTGAATGCGTGCTGGAAAAAGACCGGTCCCTGGAATTCGGTCTTTTGCCATTTGGACGGATCCCGAAGCTCGGGAAAAGGGGCAAGGTAATAGCTCCTGTCGGTATTGTCCACAATCAGGTAACCTCCTTTTTTCACATGAGGGATTGCTCTTTTCACGCAACAATTTCTGACCCTTCCGTCCACAACGACCAGATCGAAATATTCTTCCGGAAAAGTATCAATGGCTTTTGCGTAGTCTTCGAAGGAGAGTCCTGCTGATTTTTTATCTTTCGATACAAAATCGTCGGGGTTCCGGTAGTCCCTTTCGTTGAAGTCAGCAATAGGCTTTCCCGCGATTTCCCGGATATTCACGTTTTTTAAATCCAGTTCTTCGATTTTCTTATTCAAAAAACCTATCCACTCGGAGTCATGTTCAACGGTGCACACCTGTTTGCAGCGTGAAGAGAAAAACAGGGTGGAGCCACCCGACCCCCATTCAAAAACGTTCATGCCGGGCCGGCATATCCGCGAGAGAAAATCAACGGCATCGTAGGTCATCCAGGGCGACCGGCGGCTCAGGGTGGAGTCGCCCGATTTTTTATCTTTATACCAGCGGCTGAACTGTTTTATGTGCGATAATGTCTTGTTGTTTAATGCATAAACCATCGCGAAGCGAACATATAACAAAAATTCTTTCATTGTTTTTCTTTTTTTCTCTTTTCGAACCAATGCTCAATCTCTTTCAGCATCTCCAGTTTAAATAGCTTGCAGAGGAGAATGTATGATGTGCCCGTGATAACCGGGTTGAGGATTATAAAAACAGCGTTGTTCCCTATTTTCATTGTAAGAAGGAAGGAAACGGCAGAACTGACAATTGCCAGGAGTAAGTAAGGTCCCATATCTTTAATCAGGTGAAAAAGGGTGTACCGGATAAGTTTTCCCGTCAACATTACGGAAATTATCAGTGAAATAACCGTGTAGATTATCCAGCTAACGGCTAAAGCGGTGATTCCACGCGGAAAAAGAAGAACGATCAGTAAAATCAGCAAAACCCCTTTTGCCACCTCAATGCCCAGAAAGTACCTGGAGTTCTCCTTGGCAATAAACAGTTCCTGAAAGATAAAAATAAAGGGAGAAAGCATTCCGGCGAACGTGAGAATCTGAAAATAAGGAACAGCCGCCAGCCATTTCTCTTTGAAAAGAAGATAAAACGCAGGCTCGGCAATCGCAATCAGGGTAAATCCGATGGGGAAGGAGAGGAATGCAATGGATTTTATGATCTTGCTCACCACCCGCTTTAACCGTTCCGGTTGTTCGTTTATCTCCGATAAAATGAGCATCGCTACCGTACGAAAGGTGTTTGCCAGTGTAAGAAATGGAATGTCCTGGTACTTTTTTGCCTGATTGAAGTAAGCCACCTGGCTCATCGGGTAGAAAGCCGCAATCAAACTCGGGTAAATGTTGTTTACCGTAGTTGAAATAACCGATGCGGACAGCAGCTTGTTGCTGAAAGCGAAAAATGCGCCCAGGCTTTTTCTGCTGAAACGGGCGACAGGCCGCCAGGAGGAGTAGACCCACAAGAACAGGGAGCGGAAAAAAGCGTAGAGAAGCGTCTGGGCTACCAGTGCCCATACGCCGTACCCGGCAATGGCCATTACAACGGCCACTACATCGGAAAAGAGGAGTGAGAGTGTGTTCACCTGGGTGAGCCCCTTGAAATTGGCTTTTTTCGTGAGAATGGTTTGGTGGATTAAGCCAAATGCGTTAAAAATGAGCGATAAGAACAGGATCCGCACAACACTTGTTATGGCGGGGGCATGGAACATCTTTCCCAGCAGGGGTGCGGTAAAGAAGAAAAGCAAATAAAGGATAAGGCTCAGCGAAATGTTGAAATAAAAAACGGTGGTGTAATCCGTTTGCGTCAGGTCTTTCCGGTTCAGCAGCGCTCGCCCGAATCCGCTGTCGATCAGGATGGCGGAGAATGCCGCAAAGACCGCCAAGGAGCCAACCAGCCCGTAATCTTCCGCGGCAACGATATTCATCAATATCAGCATACTGGCAAAGTTGAGCATCTGCTGCCCGAACTTATCGAGAAAACTCCAGAAAAGAGAGGCGGTAGTTTTTTTCTTCAGGGCTGAATCTGCCATATCGGGATTAAGTTTATGCAAAAGTAAGGTTTTTTTCAGACAAAAGACTTTTTGTTGATGTGTTTATCCGTTCATTGTATAATTTTCGTACCTTTGATTACAGATGCTCTATCAGCGTCCGGGTTCTTGGTCCTTTTGTCTGAAAATCTTTTTCAAGAATGACTTTTTCCGAAGAAATAAAACAGCATGCCCTCTCGCTGGGTTTTGATGCCTGCGGTATTTGCCGCGCCGGAGAGAGCGAAGAGGGAGTCCATTACAGGAGATGGCTTTCGGAGGAATGTCATGCCGGAATGAGTTACCTGGAGCGGAATATTGATAAACGCATGGATCCCGGGTTACTGGTTGAAGGGGCAAGATCAATTATCTCCGTCGCGTTGAATTATTTCCCCCACCGTTTTCAGCATGAAGATGCTCCCCGGTTTGCTTATTATGCTTACGGTGAGGATTATCACGATATAGTCAAGGGGAAGCTCAGCCGGCTTTTCGATTTCATAAAGTTTCGTTTTCCCGGGGTGTCGGGGCGGTATTTTTCAGACTCTGCTCCCGTATTGGAGCGTTTCTGGGCGGCACGTTCCGGATTGGGGTTTGTGGGTAAAAACACGTTGCTGATCATTCCCGGAAAAGGATCCTATTTTTTTCTGGGGGAACTTATTGTTGACCTTGAGCTGGATTACGATTCGCCCGTGTCGCAGAATTGCGGGAAATGCCGCCGTTGTCTGGACGCCTGTCCCACCGGCGCCATTGAGAAACCGCACTGGGTGAACGCCCGGAAGTGTATATCGTACCAAACCATTGAAAACAAAGGGGAAATTTCGCCCGAAATTGTTCAGCGCTTAAGCAACAATGTATACGGTTGCGATATCTGTCAGGTTGTCTGTCCCTGGAACCGGTATGCCCGGCCGCACAATACGCCGGAACTTGATCCCTCGGAGGAATTCCTTTCGCTCGATTACGAGAGGCTTCAGGAGATGGATGAAGACGCTTACCGGCTGATTTTCCGGAGGTCGGCGGTAAAAAGAGCGAAATTTGCCGGATTAAAAAGAAACCTCGACGCCTGGAAAAGTTCCCGACAAACGAAGGGTGGAATTTCCTAAAGTCACTATTTTTAGCTACTTTTGCACATTCAACTATGCAGGAGCCATTCGACATACACGTAAATAAGAATTTTCAGGAAAACGACCGGGAATACGAAAACGCGTTGCGTCCGCTGACATTTAACGGATTTGACGGGCAGGATAAAATTGTTGAGAATCTCAGGGTCTTTGTCAGTGCTGCGCGCATGCGCCGCGAATCGCTTGATCATGTGTTGCTGCACGGTCCTCCGGGACTGGGAAAAACCACCCTGTCGAACATTATCGCCAACGAGCTGGGTGTAGGGTTCAAGATCACGTCGGGCCCGGTTTTGGATAAGCCCGGTGATCTGGCAGGGATTCTTACCTCGCTGGAAACGAATGATGTGCTGTTCATCGATGAGATTCACCGCCTGTCGCCTGTGGTGGAGGAATACCTTTACAGCGCGATGGAGGACTACAGGATTGACATCATGATTGACAAAGGGCCCAGCGCCCGTTCCATCCAGATCGATCTGAATCCGTTTACGCTGATCGGTGCCACCACGAGAAGCGGATTGCTGACCAGTCCGCTACGGGCCCGTTTCGGCATTAATATGCACCTGGAATATTACGATGCGGATACCCTTACGGGCATTATTCTCCGTTCGGCCAACATCCTGAATATCGCTTGTGCCCGAAACGCGGCCGAAGA
>JBGZJM010000255.1:0-2855 GCA_041848845.1 Petrimonas sp.
CCCTGACACACCTCCATGGCCGTTTTTGAAAAGAGGGCAAGCACCTCCGGCAAGACAGCGGGCGGCACGGAACTTACGTGTTTATAGGATTCTATCAACATGGCGTCGCCCGAGAGGATAGCCGTGTTGACTCCCCACTTCTTGTAGACCGTCGGCCTGCCTCTCCGCATGTCCGAATTGTCCATCAGGTCGTCGTGCAAGAGGGTGAAGTTGTGAAAAATCTCTATCCCGATGGCCGGCTTCAGCGAGAGGTCCACCTCCTTGCCGAACATATCCGTGGTTAGCAAGACCAGCAACGGGCGCACCCTCTTTCCTCCCACGGAGAGGGTATAGCTGATGGGCTCGAAAAGGCTCGCGGGTTTTAAATCGAAAGGGATGCTTTGGATGGCTTTCTCGATTTTCCGGCTTAAGGTGTCGGCACTGTGTAGGATCATGTCGGTGAAATTTTATTTAGAACAAAAGCAGCCTTTGTCAAAGGCTGCTTTCGATATTCCAAGAATTACTGTAGCTGATTATTGTTGCAGGCGGAACACCACGGGAAGGGTGAATCGTACGCGCACCGCGGAACCGCGTTGCCTTCCGGCTTTCCATTTCGGCATCGACTGGATGACGCGGATAGCCTCCTTGTCGAGCGACGGGTCGACTCCGCGGACCACCTGAACGTCGGTAATGCTGCCGTCTCTCTCCACCACAAAATTGGTGATGACACGTCCCTGGATGCCGTTTTCCTGGGCAATAACCGGGTATTTGATGTTGTCGCTCAGGAACTTCATCATGGCGGCGTTTCCTCCCGGGAATTCCGGTTGTTCTTCCACCACAACGAAAATTTCTTCGGTAACTTCTTCTACTTTCGGTTTGGGTGGTGGTGGCGGAACATACGCTTCCAATTGTCTCTTGCTTGCGTCATCCTCGGTGTTGATCTCGATTCTTGTTTCCACTTTCTCTTCCACTACCTGAAGGATTTCCGGAGTTTCCGGTGCCGGTGGCGGAGGCGGAGGCGGAGGAGCCGGATCGCGACGAGTGATTTCGATTTCTTCTTCTGCCAGAACGTCCTGAACGATAATGCTCTCGTCCAGCTTTTTGGTTTCCGAAGACCATTCAAAAGCGAAGAACAACACCGATACGGCAACCACTACCCCCATCAGGATAGAAGTCAGCTTGTGTGTCTCTATATTCGCTTTGGGTGATTTTTTTACTTCATCATTCATTTTGATTCTACTTTTTTATGTGTTTTACTGACTGAATATACCCGCGACATCGGGTACAAAAATAGGCATTTTTTTTTAATGCTGTCATATTTCCCGGATAAAATTCTTAAAAAAAGTCATTTTCCCGTTAAATTGCTCAAAACAGGTTGAAAATCTCCTGTTAAATACCGGTTATCGGGTAATTTTAAAATACACGGGCAGGGTGAATTTCACCCTGACGGCTCTTCCGTTCTGAAATCCGGGCCTCCAGTCCGGCATTTCGGAAATTACCCGTACCGCTTCCTTGTCTATGCCCGGAGAAACCCCGCGCACGACTTGAATGTCCGTGATGCTCCCGTCTTTTTCCACGACGAAGGTGCAGATTACCCGGCCTTCGTTTCCCATTTCAATGTCTACTTGCGGATACCGTATATTCTCACTGAGGAATTTCATCAGGGCTGCCTGTCCGCCTATAAAGTCCGGTGAAACTTCGGCAAACTCAAGTGGAGATTCCACCGGTTCTTCTATGGATCGGGGGACAGGGGGAGCCGGAATTACCCGCGGAGGTTCCGGTTGGTCTTCGGTGGTAAAGATCGGCTGATGCTCCACCGGGCCGTCAACCGCCACAATCTCATCGGGAACAACAACTTCCGGTGGTTCTATCCGGGGTTTCGGCGGTTCGGGTGTCCGTCTCGTTAAATCGATATCCAATTCTTCGGGAACAAACACTTCGGAAGAATAGATTTTCGGCACCTGGCGGTTGCTGCTCCATTCAAACGCTACTAACAAAGCCGAGATCGCCACAATCATTCCCATGGCAAAGAAAAGATCGCTCTCTTTTAACGGTTTCTTCTGTTTCATAACATTTCATTTTTAAGGGTTTGAATTCATCTCAAATGTACGAATTAGACAGAAAAAACGGCGTTTTGTTTAGCTAATAAATATCAAAATGAAAGCTTGTTTTTGATTTTAACATTAAATAGAAATAAAATGGAACGGCAAACGATTAATATATTTCAATTTTAACGTTTCATTGGGAATATTTCGAATTGAGCGTTACGAGTGATGCGACATTATCAGGGTTTGATCTTGTAAATGTCCTTCAGGTTTCTTCCGTAGCCGTCGTAATCCAGGCCATAGCCCACGATAAAATCGTTGGGGATTTCCAGCGCCACGTAATCGAGTTGTATTTCCTGTTTCAGCGCGTCCGGTTTCAGTAGCAGCGTGGCAATTCTTATCTCTTTGGGCTTGAGTTTGTTGAGCTCTTTTTTAAGCGCCGCCATCGTGTTTCCCGAATCCACGATGTCTTCCACAATCACCACCGTGCGGTTCTCGATGTTTTCGTTCAAACCCAGCACTTCCTGTACTTTATTGGTGGTGGTTGTTCCCTGATAGGAGGCCAATCGTACAAACGTTATTTCGCAGGGGACGGTAACTTCTTTCATCAGTTCTCCGGCGAACATAAAAGCGCCGTTGAGGACGGCAATAAAAACAGGTTTTTTGTCGCGTAAATCATGGTTCATTTTTCCGGCAATCCGATTGATAGCGGCTTGAATCTGCCCGAATTCGATGAATTTTTCAAACTGCTTGTCCTTGATGGTTATTATTTCATTCATGTGTTGTGGAATTTAAAACCACAAAAGTAGCGTTTTTTTTCTTTTTCCCTAA
>JBGZJM010000256.1:0-2604 GCA_041848845.1 Petrimonas sp.
CGTACCGGCTGCCGGCCCGAGTTGGCGTCCCGAAACAAAGGAGAAATACATTCCTCACAACATTCTGGAGGGAGAGTTCCATGTGAATGACGGCCTGTCCATGATTGGCGCCCTGAAAGACGGTTCCGACGAGATACTGTCGGCATTCTGTCAGGCATGCATTACCGGCGAAAAAGGGCAAAACATCGTGGAGGGGGCCTATCAGGCCACCACATTGTGCCTTTTGGGAAACGAGGCCATCGAAAAAGGGACAAAACTCTATTTTCCGGAAGAATATAAAATTCCATACATGAAGTTTTCTTAAAGAGATTATTTCTATACTAACTTATTATTTACGAAGCGATTCAAAGATGAAAGACTTAGTCATAACATCCAAACGACTGAAGAAAGAAATATATGTTCTTTCCACCTGCTTTATCCTGGCATTCCTGATAAACATATCTTCCATTGTTACTTTCAGAACGCCCTGGTACGAAATGTTCACCCAGATAGGATATGTGGCAGTCATTACCTTTATCCTGTATCTGCTTGTTGCGATAATCAGAACGGTGGCGTTTTTGATCCGGAAACTGGTCACAAACGTTGCTAATTGCAAAATTTAGTTGTTATTGAGAGATGCGAAAGTTCAATAAACAGATTATAAACCATAATAATATTATGAACAAATTTACTCTGTTTTTTCTTGTGTTTTGTATTTCAATATTCTCTGTTCATGCCAAGCAGATAAAACTTCTCGCCATAGGAAACAGCTTTTCGGACGATGCCATTGAGTATTATCTCTCCGGATTGGCTGAAGCAAATGGCGATACCCTTATAATTGGAAACATGTATATTGGCGGGTGCTCTTTGGAAAAACATTACAACAACTCTGTAAATAATTCTCCTGACTACTCGTATCGGAAAATTGTTGACGGGATTAAGACCACGACTCCTAATTACAGGTTGATTGATGCTATTGGAGATGAAGAGTGGGATTACATCTCTTTTCAACAGGTAAGTTCCCTTTCCGGGCAATACGAATCCTATTTCCCTTATCTTGAACAGTTGATGAATTTTGCTAAAAAATACTCCTCTAATCCGGACATGGAAATCATATTGCATGCCACATGGGCTTATGCTCAGACTTCCACACATGCCGGTTTTGCGAATTACGACAACAATCAGATGTCGATGTACAATGCCATCATTGATGCTTCCGGCCGTGCGGCGCGAAAATCGGACATCAAGATTATTATCCCGGCCGGCACGGCTATACAAAACGGCAGGACAAGTAGTCTGGGAGACACTTTTTGCAGGGATGGCTACCATCTCGAACTTAACTACGGAAGATATACGGCTTCTTGTACATGGTACGAGAAATTATTTGAAAAGACGGTTGTCGGAAACAATTACGTTCCCTGTACGGTTACTCCTTTTCAGGCAAAGGTGGCTCAACTTTCCGCCCATTACGCTGTCGCCAATCCCGATAAAATCACGCCTGTTGAGGTGAGTGAAAATTCCTGGCGTACGATTGCGCCCTATTTCTATCCACCCAAAGAGTATGAGTATAGTTTTCACGGCTATCGAACTCCGCTGCAGTTTTATGACGGTAGCCCCGTGAAGGATAAAGCCGATTGGAAAAAGAGACGTGAAGAAATCCGCTCCCGCTGGACGAAGATGATGGGAGAATGGCCGCCTGTATTGAATCAACAGGAATTTGAATTTATCGGCAAAGAGAAAAGGGAGGATTTCATGCAGTACAGGGTGCGATTTTATTGGACACCCAATGAACAGACGGAAGGATATTTGTTGATTCCCGATAAGAAAGGCAAAAAACCCGCTGTTATTTCGGTTTTCTACGAACCTGAAACCGCTGCGGGAATAGGTGGAACGCCCTATAGAGACTTTGCTTATCAATTGGTTAAAAGAGGATTTGTTTCTCTCTCCCTGGGTACTTCCGAGACCACGAAAAACAAAACATACTCCATCTATTATCCAAATAGGGAGAATGCAACCGTCCAACCTTTGTCCGCATTGGCCTACGCTGCGGCAAATGCGCTGGAAGCCCTGTCAAAAGTAGAGAATGTAGATGCGGAACGGATAGGTATTGTCGGGCATTCGTACGGAGGAAAATGGGCCATGTTTGCCTCATGTTTGTACGAGAAATTCGCTTGTGCAGCGTGGGTTGACCCCGGCATCGTTTTTGATGAAACCAAGGGAGCGGGTGTCAATTACTGGGAACCGTGGTATTTGGGCTATTATCCACCGCCTTGGAATCAAACTTGGAGCAAGACAGGAGAAAACGCCAGGGGATTATATCCAAAACTTCAACAGGAAGGATACGACCTGCACGAGCTTCATGCCCTGATGGCCCCTCGCCCTTTTCTTGTTTCCGGCGGATCGTCGGATCCTCTTGAGCGCTGGATTCCGCTTAACCATACCATTGCAGTGAATAAATTGCTGGGCTATACCCACCGGGTTGCCATGACCAACCGCCCTGAACATAGCCCGAATGCGGAATCAAACAAAGTGTTGTATGCTTTTTTTGAATGGTTTTTAGCTCCAAGTGAATAAGGATTGACAGATAGATCTCTATCTTTAGATTAAAACAGTTGTTATGCTGCA
>JBGZJM010000257.1:0-4721 GCA_041848845.1 Petrimonas sp.
AATTCAACGTTTCCCGCCTGGTAGGTGCGCCTCCCGGATACGTGGGGTACGAGGAAGGCGGTCAGTTGACCGAGAAAGTGCGTCGCCGCCCCTATTCCGTTGTGTTGTTGGACGAAATAGAAAAAGCGCATCCCGATGTGTTCAACATCTTGCTGCAAATTCTGGACGAAGGGCATATCACCGATAGCCTGGGACGTAAAATCGATTTCAAAAATACGATCCTCATCATGACCTCCAATATCGGGACACGGCAGTTAAAGGATTTCGGCCGCGGAATCGGGTTCAGCACCAACACCGACGTTACCGACACCGAATATTCGCGAAGCGTTATACAAAAAGCGCTGAACAAGGCGTTTGCTCCCGAATTCTTGAATCGGGTAGACGATATCGTGATGTTCGACCAGTTAAGCAAAGATTCCATCTTCAAAATTATCGACCTGGAACTTAACGGACTATACAAACGCATCAAAGAGTTGGGTTACAACGTTGAACTCACTACCGAAGCCAAAGAGTTTCTTGCCGACAAAGGATACGACGTACAGTTCGGAGCCCGTCCGCTAAAACGTGCCATCCAGAAGTACGTGGAAGACGAGATGGCTGAGATGATCCTGCGGACAGGCATCAAGGAAGGCGAGACCGTAGTGGTGGATTTCGACAAGGAACAACAGAAAATCGAAATAAAAATAGCCAGGCACGAGAAGATAGAACAATAATCCGCAAAAGAGACGGGACAGCCGACAGGTTGTCCCGTTTTTATTTCCCTTTCACAACTAATTCATACCAGTCACTGCCCTTTTCGGTAGAAACGGTAAAATCGCATCCCACTTCGTTCAGATAATTGCGTAAACGGTTTATAGAACCAGGCTTCCGGCCCAAAAAGTTTCCTGCAATACGATTTTTTCTATCCGATGATTTTCATCTTCCAACAACCATTGAAAGATTTTGAGTTGCTGGGCAGGCAAACTGACGGTTTTTTCTTCGCGCCGCAATTTGCCCGACACGGGGTTAAAGAAGGTGTATCCGATATTCCATGTCCCATTGCGATGACGGACAATGGTGTTTCTCCGAATGCGATACCTTTTTGCAAGCAGATAAGCAAATAATGCCAGCAATAACAAAACAATAAACAGAAGAACATACAAAACACCTTTGGTCATTTCTTTGAAAACAACCGACGGAGAATAACAAACCAGGCCCCGGTAACTTATTTCGTTAAAAACTTCCTGATGCAAAACAGGCGTTCTGTGCCGTATGCTACAACTTAGCGTGTCGCTGCTCACACTGCTGTCACCTCCGTAATCCACCAGCACATAAGAGCGGACAGCCGGTATCCTTTCCCGCAATCTCTGCCGAAAGACCCAGTTAATGGTATCGGCATTCACCCTATCCATTAACAGCTTGTAAGTAGACATTCATATTGGCAAACAGGGAGCAAGACCGTGAAATACGCGGCCAGTTATTGATGAAAAAGTTGCAGGAGCTTATGCCGGACGTAAAAATCGAAAACAAATAAAAAAAGATGAAACCCCAAACAATCCTCTTCCTCCCCCTAATTCTCCTCCTCCTTGCCTGCCAGCGGCAGAAAGAGAACGGAATGCCGCCCATATTTACCGGAGAGCAAACAGACCCGGGCGAGAAAGCCATTATCACGGGAAAAATCAGTAACCGCGATGTCTATCCGCACGTGAAACGGCTCGAAATAAAACTTCCCGATTTCTACGGGAATGAAACCACGCACACCTCGTCCCTTACCGAAGACGGGATGTTCCGTTTCGAAATCTACCCCATCACCACCCGCGAAATATCGTTCGTTCCCGTGGAAGACCGCATCCTCATTGCCCCGGGCGACAGCTTGTATATCGAAAAGGATTTCCGGAACATCACACACACCGTTTTCGGGGGAACAAGCGCCGAGGTGAACAAACACATCAACGCCTTTCGCAACCAATACCTGGGACGTTATTCGCAACCGTACGAGCTGCCGTTTTCGGACTACAAGGCAGAAACCAAAAAGCAATACGGTGAAACCTTACAAAAACTTGCCGTTTTTCAACAAGAGAACAACACATCGGAAACATTCAACACGTGGGCCGAGAAGCAAGTGGCGTTGGATTATTACCGGGCGTTGTTCACATATCCCTACCAACACGCCATCCGAACAAAAAAGGAACTGACAGGAGAAGAGCGGGAGAAGCATTACGATTTCGTGAAAGAGTTTGAAATGGAAGTGGATAATTCGATGATGATGGCCGATTATATTGAAGCGGTCAGTTTGTTTTCGAGATACAAAATAGAAAAAAGTAACCCCGAATTATTCAAGAAAGAGAACGTGAATATGTCGTGGGACGGAGTGTTGGAAAAAAATGAAATCGAGTTCTGAAAACAACTACCTGTCGCAATTAGCCTCTGCCATTTTTGTTAGTAACTTCTACCTCACCGCTCACAAAACGGATTGGATTGACAGCAACCGGACGATGCTCAACGAAACTATCAGCGACCCGTTTCTGCGTGCCACGCTCAACAACCAGTACAATCAGGTGAAAGCCTATAAAGCCAATCCGCGTATGCATTCCGATGCCGTTCTGGGCAAAAGCAGCGTTGAACTGCACGGAACCGGCTCGCTGATAACCGATTCTGCAAACGTGATAAAACACATTCTCGACTCCAATTTGGGAAAAGTGGTGTACGTAGATATCAGCGCCACGTGGTGCGGACCGTGCATGAGGCAAATACCATACAGCAAAGCACTACACGAAGAACTTGCCGGCAAACCCATCGTGTTTGTTTACTTGTGGCTGGACGGCGAAACCGAACGCGGGAAAAACATCATTCCGAGTCTCGATCTTTCCGGCATCCACCTCGCCCTTTCCGACAAAGAATGGCAGGACGTCAACAAGCGTTTCAACACGAGAAGCAGTATCCCTTATTTCCTGCTCTTCGATAAAAACGGCGTAATGGTGGATTTCGGCAACCACATACTTCCTTCTTTACCGGAAACCAAGACAAAAATTGAGAAATTGTTAATCCAATAGCCATCTCGGAAATTTGTTGTTTTAAATAAGTGTATTATAAACAAAAATTCAGATCGGGTGTTTAAAGGGTGGCAAAAGCAATTATCAGATAAAACAGATGTCCGGGAAGCGATCAATTGGGAATAGATGAGAAGGAGCCTCCCGGGGAATATGGAGGTAAAGAAAGGCAAATCGTGCCATGCGGACGGGACATGTGAAATATTATAGAGCAAAAATAATTAACCATGGATTTTTTACGCGTAGAACCATCGGACAAAAACAGGTGGAACAAAGTCTGGGAATTGTATGAGTCGAGTTTTCCCCTCGCCGAAAGGCGGAAAATGAAAGACCACGTCCGTGCCTGTTCCGATCCGCAATTTCATCCGGTATCGGCGTGGGAGGACGGTGAACTGATCGGGCTGCTGTTTTATTGGGAATGGGAGATGTACCGGTACCTGGAATACCTGGCCATTACTCCCCAATTACGCGGACACGGATTTGGTTCGCGACTGCTTCGTTATTTGCGCGATTCCCACCACACCATCATTCTCGAAATAGATCCGTTGATAAACGAATTGTCCGTAAGGCGGCTCCAATTTTACGAACGTGCCGGATTCACCCTCACACCTTACCGGTTTATGCACCTGCCTTACCGGTTGGAAGGGCAACCCATTGAATTGCTCATCCTCAGTTATCCGAAGATGATCACTCAGGAACAGCGCGACGATTTCCTGAAATTCCTCGGTAAACGCGTGATTCTGTATTGTGAAGGGTATCCGTTATCCCTGCGGATTCAGCACCGATCTCAGTAAACGGAGCGTTTGGAGCAAAATCTTCTCCTCCCTTTTTGAATCCGCATTCATCGGGTAGACAATCGCTTCCGCCTTGCCGTCGTCCAACAGCCTGACATATCCGCAAACACCCCACGACATGATCCGGCAATCGGTCCGGAACTTAATGACACAGGCCTCCTTGTCGGAATAGGAAACAATGAAGCTTCTGTCAATCTTTTGCAACATTTCGGCATAAGGATTGTTCGACCTGGCCCTGAAGGTCAGGAGGGCTTTCTTTTGTCCCGAAAATGCCGGAGGATCGGGGTTTTCGGATTCCATATAATCCAATCTCCTATAGAAGAAGCACGTTATGACTGCCGGAGGTAAAACACCCGCGATGAAAAAAACAAGCAACAGTTGCCAAAACTGGATGCGAATACCCCAGAACAGGCTGATGATAGCAATTACAGCGATGTAAAATATCAAAAAAATAAACATCCAGGCCAGAAAAAGTTTTGTCGTAAATTTCATGTGTTTATATTTTATTTTTTACATTATGGTCATATGGAATTTAGCGAAGCGAAACCGCCGACTTCCATTGAGAATGCCAACAGGAGACAACTCGCTTTTAATCATTTATAAACATCATACCTCAATGCAACTCCGGGATAACAACCTCCAAGGTAATGTGGATGTTTTTGAACCCCATTTCCCGCAACAGCGATTTTACCGCAAGCTCAGCCTGGCTGTTGGCGTCATCCAGTACCCCTTGCCGGACAGCGTCCTGCCTCATCGTCTCTTTCTCTCCGATCAGGGCTTTGTTGTAATCCGATATTTTTATGGGATTAAACGCATTTTCACTTTCATCGTAAACCTTTACGCTGTTTTCATCAATAACCACATCGAAAATTTGAGCACGGGGCATTGAAACGTGAAC
>JBGZJM010000258.1:0-3422 GCA_041848845.1 Petrimonas sp.
AAAAAGTATGCTGAATTTCAGCGAGTTGTAACCCTGTAAAATCGGACTTTGGGGGTCTTGAGGCAAACTCAAAGTTGTTATTATATCATTAAAGAAAGAATTTCCGTTATGATTTCTCTAAAAAAAATAACTCCCTTGCTGTCGGTTGTTTTATTGTGGCAGTGTGTGGGACAAACATCCCAAAGAGGGGGTGTAACATCGGAACAGAAGAGCCACAGAAGCATGGAATATGTATCCGATTTCCATGCCCCCGATTATTTCGATGAGTTGTATCAAAATGCGGAGATGCGCTACGCTTTTAAAGGGAGCGACAAAAAAGATTTTACCGCTTGGCAGAAAGCATTTCGTCCCAAGTTAATGGAGAAATTGGGCATCACCAAAATTGCCGGGCAATTGCAGGGATTCAACCCGAAAGCGGAAAAGGTGGATTCGGAAGATATCGGGTATGCCGTCAGAGAGCGGTGGGTGATCTGGACAGAGCCTTCGGTGCCGTTACCTTTTATCATCATGTTCCCGAAAGAGAAGCGAGAACGTTATACGCTGGTCATATCCCCCCATGGACACGGGAAAAATACCGAAGCCTATGCCGGGGTCTATCACTCGGAAGAAGAGGAGAGAGAGGAATTGGAAGGAGAGTACGACATCTCCGTGCAGGCCGTGAAACGGGGATGTATCGCCATCGCACCCACTACCCGAGGATTCGGTAAAACACGTACTCCGAAAGATATTGAAGACGATGCCCTCTCCTCTTGCAGGATACTGTTTATGCAGGATATGCTGGTGGGACGTACTCCCATTGGAGACCGGGTATGGGATGTGATGAAACTGATTGACTGGTCGCTGGAAAAATTGCCGGTGGATGCATCCCGGATTGTGGTGTACGGCAATTCCGGAGGCGGTACGGTCACCCTCTTTGCCGGCGCCTGCGACACCCGCATTGCCGCATCAATGCCCTCTTCCTATTTTTGTACCTTTACCGGAAGTATCGGCTCGATACGTCATTGCGACTGTAATTATATTCCTGGAATACTCGATTACGGGGAGATGGCGGATATTGCCGGATTGACGGCCCCACGCCTGTTTTGTGCCACCAACGGGAGATTCGATGATATTTTCCCGGCCGGAGAAACGGAAAAAGCTTTTGCCCATCTACAGGAAATATACCGCGCTGCCGGTGCACCCGACAATTGTGAACTTTACTTCGGAGAAGGTGGACACCGGGTTTATCGCGACGGAGCATATAATTTTTTAAAAAAACATCACTATTGTGAGTAAAATAAACCGTTATTGGTCGAAAAAGGAATATCGTCCGGCGGTTTGGCTTTTAACACCCCTAAAACAAGGTAACAGCTCCTGATTCATTGAAAGATAAAATGTAATCGGGACGGTTTAGGGAAAAAGAAGTTCAAGAAAGAAAATCAATAAAAATTTTACGAAAAAAGATGAAAAAAATATTGTTTTTATCCATGATGGTTGTGACAGCTTCCGTAGCCATTGCACAAGAGGTATCCAAAATCGACCCCAACCATCTCAAAGAAGGAGGATACGGCTACCTGATCGATGAAGACCGGGATTGCTCCGTCTGGTGGGCCGAGGCAGCTTATAAGGTGATGAGAGATGCCCCTCTGCCGAAGAATCGCGGAAGCGAAATAAAGATGTGGTCGGCAAAAAATGAATACGAATCGTTTATTTTGGTGGTCAAACCGACGACAAGGATGGAGAATTTTCGCATTACCGTTCCAGACTTGAAAGACAGCAAAGGTAATACGATCGACAACAGCAATATAACGATGAGGAAAGTGGAATATGTGCATGTAAAAAAACCGACCGACTCCTACGGTTTTGCCGGATGGTGGCCCGATCCGCTTCCTCTCTACGAACAGCCCGGAACCATTTATCCGGCCGAAAATCAACCCTTCTGGATCACGGTGAAGACACCGGCGGATGCCGCTGCGGGAGATTACTCCGGAAAAATTCAACTCAGTTCCGGCGATTGGAACCTTTCCATTCCTATCAGGTTGCACGTGTGGAATTTTACGTTGCCTCAAACACCATCCATGCGATCGGGCTTCGGTTTTTACTTCGGTGAAGTCAAGAGTTATGACAATATCAAAACCGTCGAAGAAGAAAAGAAAGTTTTCGACGGCTATATGCAGGCGTTTCGGGATTATAAGATTTCACCCTACAACCCTTTCGAACTGACACCTGTCAGAGAAGAGATTACCGGCGTGCCTTGGAGTGGCGGTTTTTTTGACAGTCGTGTCAAATATGAAGGCAAATATTCTTACCGAATCGAAGATCACTCGTCAACGTCGAATACCGAAGGTTCAAATAAGGATTTCATCCCGATAAGCAACGGCGATTCTTACAAGTTAAGTTGGGAGGCGAGAACCCTCGAAGAGAATCAGGAGTATCTTGCGGGTGTGGAATGTTATGATGCGGACAAAAAATTGATCCTGTTTGAAAACAGATTCAATGAGTACAAAGGGAAAAAAGAGTGGGAACGGAAGGAATTGGAGCTCGGCACATTCAGCAGTGATATTAAATTCCTGAAAATAAGACTTTTCCCTTCGCATCGAACTCCGGACGGAGCGGGTATCGGTACCGCCTGGTTTGATGATTTACAACTGATCAATTGTGCTACGGGGAACAATGAATTTCCGGCAGGAGACTTTGAGGTGAACTTGAACGACATTGACATTCACATGGACTTTACCGAATTCAATAAAGCGGGGAAACGTTATTTTGAAGAATTTGGTTTTACCGGCTATAATCTCTCATTGAAAGGTCTCGGAGGAGGAACCTATCACAGCAGGATCGAAGGAGTATTTGCCGGATTTAATCAGGGAACCGAAGAGTATAACTTACTGATGAAACGCTATCTGGCTCAAATACAGCATAACTTGCAGCAGAGCGGCTGGTTGGGGAAAGAGTATATTTACTGGTTTGACGAGCCGAACGTGTCTGATTATCCCTTCGTGAAAGAGACACATGCACGCATCAAAGAATATGCGCCGAAGCTTACTACTTTTCTCACGGAAAATGTGGATGGACCCGATCTGTCGGATGTGACCGATATCAGTTGTACCATCTGGCACAAGCTTGATCATGGCAGGGTGAAGCGAATGAATGACAAAGGATCGGAGTATTGGTCGTATCTCTGCACATGGCCCAGAGCACCTTGGATCTCACTTTTTATCGATCACGATGCCATTAATCTGCGTATGTGGCTGTGGGGGTCTTACAAGCATCATCTGAAAGGGATTTTGGTTTGGGCGACCAATTTTTGGAATTCCACTTCGGCATCGCCTCAAGGGTATTTACAAAATCCGTGGGAAGAACCGATGTCTTATGTAACTTCTTATGATACCCCTTTGGGAATACAGCAAAATTGGGGGAACGGCGACGGGCGCTTTTTCTAT
>JBGZJM010000259.1:0-4947 GCA_041848845.1 Petrimonas sp.
CGGTCAGCCGCTCTACATCGGTCAGGATTTGCAGCGCAGCATGGATAAAAATGAGCTGGATGAAAAGATTCGTCAATCGCGTGAAATGGCGTTTGTACACGGTAACTGCTTCTGGTACGGTTACCTTATCCTGGAGAATTCCGGGGGAATTGCCGATGCACTCAAAACGGGCACTCATCGCGCCAGAGCGCTTATCCCGGCCTATACCCACCTGCACAAGGGACGCCCCCTCAAAGTGAAAAAACTGACGCAGGTGTTTACCGAAGACATGCACTTTCTTGCCTGGGAGCACAAGAAACAACCCCGAAACCCGGAAACGGCGCAACAATTCGTGGTTTATCGCTTCAGGAACAACGAAAAAGTGGATATTAACCGGGCCGAAAACATCGTAGCGGTAACCCCCGACAATTTCTACGTGTTGCCCTACGAAGGAGGAAAAAACAAATATACCTATGCGGTGACGGCATTGGACGCGTTCAAGAACGAGGGAAAAGCGGCCAAGATCAAGGTTAAGTTGTAAAAAAGACAAATCCCTTTTATTGCGGGTGGTTTAAAACGTGACAAGGTCGTTAATGTAAGAAATGCTCTGTTGCGGGTATTTACTCAATGCTTGTAAATGTTTGCCTTCGTATGTCCAAAACTTTTTCCGGCAGGATATGTCCACATTGCCGTGAACCGTTTTTGCCCCGCTGATTGGAATTCCATCTTCTTCGGAATGAATAAACAGGATGGGGATGTTTTTAATTTCTTTTATGTCTTCTTTTGCCGAATATGGCGAAAGGACAAATTGTTGAATAGTTTCGCGATATTCGGATGGCGACGTGTGCAGAGCAATGTCCGTAAAGGAAGCGATTGTGCCGTCGAGAATCAAGGCGTTCACTTTGGCATTGTTTTCTTTTGTCAAATGAGTGGCTACCTGAGTTCCGATGGATGCCCCGTAAATAATTAACGGTTTTTCTTTTATGTCTTCTCTTGCCAGAAGTATATCGAGAAGTGCTTGTGCATCGGTAGCGATATTCAGATGCGTGGGTTTTCCCGTTGATTTTCCATATCCGCGGTAATCAAGCATGCATACTTGAAATCCGTCATTGATCAAGGGAGTCATTAAGCTCGCCCATTTGGAATTGTTGCTCCCGTTTCCATGAAAATAAAGAATGGTAGCCTTTGGTTTTCCATCGGGTTTTAGAAAAAGGGAAAAAACGGTGTCTTGTTCCTGGTGCAGTATAATTTCTTCATAGTTCGAAGAATTTATCTCTATCCATTCTTTGTCGGGATGATAAAAACGTTCATCCATCTGTCCGAAAGCAATATTCCGGGTAAAAACAAACAGCAGGGTAATAAGGTAAATCTTTTTCATTGTTTCCTTTCCAGATTGGCTTTTCAATAAAAAATTTTTGTTTGGTGCAAATATACAAATTAGTTTTACTCGGATTATAAGATATCAGATTGATTGATTTAAATTTTTCCGATTTTTAACGAGAACCTTGTCTTTTTGCATCTGAATAATTTCGAGAACGGGTTGTGAGGGTGGAAAAAGAATTTTCATCTTAAAATTATTCGGTCATCCGAAGCATTATTGGATTTGGAAGAGCTTTATAATCACTATTGTGATAAAAGCGAAACCGTTGCAGTTAAGTTGTACAACGGTATTTTGGATGATGTACCAAGTTGCAAAATTACCCTTTTATGGCTTCACTTTAGTTAATTTAAACTATATAAATCCTGCCCCTCACCTCCTAACTCCCGAATTCTCTTTATCTTTGCAACTCAATTTACTGAAAACAAGATAATGAGTCAACCGGAAACCTACCCAATGATTGCCAAAACCCTGGCAGAGCTCGAAGACGTACTGGCTGAAGAGCTGATCGCTCTGGGTGCCAACGATGTGGAGATCGGTACACGAATGGTCTCCTTTACCGGCGACAAGGCATTGATGTACAAGGCCAACGTGCATTGCCGCACGGCGTTGCGGATACTGAAACCCATCCATCATTTTAAAGCTGAAAATGCCGGTGAGGTATACGATGCGTTGAAGCAGCTCGACTGGGAAAAGTATTTGTCGCTCGACAAAACGTTTGCGATCGACGCGGTGGTGTTTTCTCATATTTTTAACCATTCCAAGTTTGTGGCGTATAAAGTGAAGGATGCTATTGCCGACTGGTTTTCCGAAAGATACGAGAAACGTCCCTCGGTGAGTGTGACCAATCCCGATATTGTTTTCAATATTCATATTGCACACAATAAATGTACGTTATCGCTCGACAGTTCGGGCGAATCGCTGCACAAACGGGGTTACAGGATTGCGCAAACCGAAGCACCTCTGAACGAGGTGCTGGCTGCCGGCATGATCCTCAAGTCGGGTTGGCGCGGTGAAAGTCCTTTTGTTGATCCCATGTGCGGATCGGGTACCTTGTTGATTGAGGCGGCCATGATCGCTTTGGGCATTCCTCCCGGCATCCATCGGCAGCGTTTCGGGTTCGAAAAGTGGAGCGACTTCGACGAAGAGCTTTTTAGTGATATTTACAACGACGACAGCGGTTCGCGTGAGTTTCCGCACCGGATTGTGGGCTCGGATATTTCACCCAAAGCGATTGCCGCTGCGGAAAAAAACATCCGGAACGCCGGATTGAAAAAACAGATCGATTTAAGCGTAAAGCCTTTTCAACAGTATGTTGAGCCACCTGCCCCGAAAGGAGTCTTGATCACGAATCCGCCGTACGGGGAAAGGATAAAGGTGGATGAGCTTACGGAGTTGTATGCCATGATTGGGGAGCGGCTGAAGCATGTTTTTACCGGATACGACGCCTATGTGCTGAGTTATCGGAAAGAGTGCTTCGACAGCATCGGGTTGAAACATTCCAGACGGTTTTTTCTTTTCAACGGTGCGCTGGAATGTGAAATGCGGAAATATGAAATTTTCCCGGGAAAAAGGGACGACCGTCCTAAAAAAGAAGGATACCGCCATTCCATGCCTGTCGGGAAGGGGGGAAAATTCAAACCGGAAGGCGAGTTCAAATCCAAACGCGAGTACGATAAACCGGAGAAATCATTCAACCCGCGCAGGCGTCCCTCCGGAACAGAAAGCAAAACCGGAAGGCCCCTCTTTGAGAGGCATGACAGGCCGGTTAGACACAAGCCAGATAGACGTTCTTCCTAAGGTATATCCGGCATTGGAATCCGTTTCGATGCCATTTTTTTTGCCGCTGCCCGGTCGGTTTTTCCGCTTCCGGTTTGTGGAATTGCCTCCACCATGAGAATATGCAACGGTCGTTGCAAGCGGGGTAGGTGGCGCGAGCATATCTCCCTGGCCCGGGCAATAGCCGATGCTGGAGTAATCAGCAACACCAGTGCCTCGCCCAGTTTCGGGTGTGGTACGGAGGTAAATGCAACCGGCCCGTCGATATGCGGGCGCAACGCCGCCTCTACCGCTTCCGTCTGTATCTTGATGCCTCCGCTGATGATCACATTGTCGCTTCTACCCAGGATGCGGAAAGTACCATTCTCCCGTACTTCGGCAATGTCGTTGGTAATGACCGGATTGTCAGTTACCCGTGGGGCATGTGCCACCAACGTCCCTTCTTCCGACAGTTTCACCTGCACGCCCGGCAGGGGAGTATACCAGGCGCCGGCCTCTTCGCCGCTGATCCTGCGCAACGCGATGTGCGATACCGTCTCGGTCATTCCGTAGGTGGAGTAGATGGCGTTGGGAAAATCTTTCAGCGCTTCTTCCAGTTGGGGATCGATGGCCCCTCCGCCGATGATCAGCCTGCCGACCCTTGTGAGCCGTTCTTTCTCCTCTTTTCCTTGCAGGGAGTTGTATACCTGCAGCGGGACCATCGCGGCAAAATCGATCTGTCGCCTCTCTTCCGCAAGCGGATGGCCGGACGGATCCGACACCAGCAGGTTGAGACCGCCGTAGAGGGCCCGCACTACCATCATCTTCCCGGCAATGTACTCCAGCGGCAGGCAGAGCAGTGCGGTGTCGCCCGTTTTCAATCCCAGGTAGTCGCAGGTGACCGCCGCGCTCCGCAGCATCTGCTCCTTATGCACGGCAATCTCTTTCGGCTTGCCGGTGGAGCCCGATGTATGCAGCGTGAGCATCGGAGAGGGGGAGTACCACTCTTTCAGGAAATGATATAGCCGGTGGTGGAAAGCGGACTTGGCTTCAAAACCGATCTCCTCCTCCCCGTTGAAAGCTGAGGAAAGATAGTTTATGCCTTCAATCTGTATTTTTTTCATGAATAATTGCTTGAAATCAGATCAGCTCTTATCGTTTTTAAAAATTCCTTTTTCGTTGAAAATTGGTTTCCGGTTCAGGTTCCGCTGCGGCAGGCAGTTGCATTCTTGGCATTAACTCATACTGTTTTGGCTTTATTTCTTCAATTTTGATTTCTGTAATGGGATTCAAACTTGGCCCGTGTTGTTGCTTCTTCGTTTGCAACCGGATAAGAATAAACAGCTCGTTGTTTACCGATGTGTTTTTCACCTCGCGGTAAAGCGGTCCGTCGTCCCGGCGGCAGATAAAGTCCATTACGTATTCGCCTTGCAGGTCAGGTTCTTTCATACACTTTTTAATTTAATTGCTCATTTACAAATTCAGCAATAAACTCACCCACAAAAGCAACGTATTCTGTTGCAATTTCCTCTGTAATGGTTTCACTGTAGTTAAAATCCAGTCTCAATTGCTTTTCCTCATTATTTGCAAGTTTTGCAATCAGGGAATAATGTTGATTTTCAAACTCTATTCTTAATTCAAAAAAAGCAGAAAGCGTTCCTTTTGAGATAAGTGTTTTGCTAAAATGAAATCCTCTTCGATTAAAAGAGCTATTAAGCATGGTTGTTGATAACAATCCTTGTTCAGAAACAACAGTGTTAGTTTCATCTCCATAAACAATTTTATCAAACAAGTCATAAAAAGTTGACAACTCATCATCTACTTTTTTCACC
>JBGZJM010000260.1:0-3418 GCA_041848845.1 Petrimonas sp.
AATTGCTTGAATAATTGCGGCGATTGCGGCAATGCGTAGAACTCACCCGGATTCATGCGGGAAGGAACGATAAAATCGCGCGCACCTTCCGGAGTTGAGCCGATAAGCACGGGAGTTTCCACTTCCAGAAAGTCTCTTTCGTCGAGATACTTTCGTACTTCGAACGCCATTTTGTGACGGAGTTCGAGGTTTTTCCGAACCATGCCGCGCCGTAAATCGAGGTAGCGGTATTTCATGCGTAAGTCATCTCCTCCGTCGGTTTCTGTTTCGATGGTGAAGGGGGGCGTTTGAGCCGCATTTAAAACAGTAACAGCCGTTGCCACTATTTCAATATCTCCGGTAGGTATGTTTTTGTTCTTGCTTGACCTCTCTGCTACTTTTCCCGTCACCTGAATTACGTATTCCCGTGCCAGTTTATTTGCCTGTTCACAAAGCCCGTGGTTTATTTCCTGGTTAAACGATAATTGAGTGACTCCGTATCGGTCGCGTAAATCGATAAAAGTCATCCCCCCCATCTTGCGAATTTTGTGCACCCAACCCGAAAGGGTGACTTCCTTGTTTATATCGGCGATTCGTATTTCGCCGCAGGTCCTGTTTCTATACATATTTTTGTTTGTTTGCCGTTTTTGAACTGCAAATTTACACATTTCTAATGTTGAAACCGCTTATCGGTTAAAAAAAGCTGAAAAGTTTTGATAGTATCGGGATAAAATCGTACTTTTGCACCCACGTTTTGAAAAGAACGACTCGGGGTGTAGCACAGTCCGGTTAGTGTACCTGCTTTGGGAGCAGGGGGTCGCGAGTTCGAATCCCGCCACCCCGACAGAGAGAACCACTTGCATTATTTGCGGGTGGTTTTGTTTTCATTCCCTGTAAATATCAATTCTCTTTGTAGCATCCAACAACGGTAGAGGTGTGTTTATAAGGTCAATGGTGTAATGCATGAGCTTGTTCTCGCGGGTGTTATTGCCGACAAGGCGAACTTCACGCGGAGCTTTTGCAATAGACCCCAACAAGTTGTCTTCCGTATCGTAGAAATCCAGGATAGTGCGCTTTTCTCCTTTCAAGAGACCACCGGGTTGCGGCAGGTCTATTTCTCCGTTCTTTACCGTAAATTCCAGATGGAATGATTCATATCCGTAACCGTATCCGTATGCGCCATCCTTATGTTCACCCCAGTCGTAAAATCGTTCGGCTCTTTTTGCGATAATTTGATTTGTGACTTCAAGTTCCATACCGTGCGACGTAATGATGAAATCGGTTTGGATTGCGCCAAGTTTTTCGGAAAGGTTTTGTGCGTGAAGAAAACTCACCGATAATAATTGCAATGCGATGATGGTGAAGATTGTGACAAGATTTTTCATTGTTGATTCGGTTTTATGGGCTTGTCGTACAAATATACTAAAAATTATTGAACAATTGCCACAATTATATCCATCACATTTGTGCCTGTATTTCCGGTGAGGATATGACCTCCAACTTGCTGAAAAAAACGGTAGGAGTCGCAATTGGCGAGATAACGATTCGAGTCGATACCCTTCTCTACAGACTTGGTCGCTGTTTCGTAATTCACAACTGCACCTGCGGCGTTAGTTGGCCCGTCCGTACCGTCGGTGCCCGCACAAAGAATGGTAATGCCTTTTTTACAACAGATTTTTGTTGCTAAATACAAGGCCATGTGTTGATTACGTCCGCCCAGTCCATTCCCCGAAACTTTTACTGTGGGCTCTCCGCCGAATAGCAGGCAAACGGGTTTGTTGCCGGCGGGCTTCTGATTTTCGATTGTTTTCAGGATAAAGTTGGCGGCCTCGGTGACATCTCCTTGCAGACTATCGGTTATGATATGCGTTTCAAAACCCAGTTCCACTGCTTTTTGGGCGGAGCTTTTGAGAGCTATGCCGTTACTGCCGATAATATAGTTATGCACATTTTGAAAAATCGGGTTGCCCGGTTTGGGAGTATCGGGGACCGAACCGGCCACACCTTCGCGTAAATAATGCAAAACAGGCGAGGGAAGCGGGTCTTGCAACGAATACTTATCAATAATGGTCAGGGCATCCGCAAAGCTGCTTGAGTCGCCTACCGTTGATCCCGATGCAATCACGTCCAACCTGTCACCGACTACATCCGATAATATCAGGCAGACCGTTGTTGCCGGAAAGAGCATCCGGGCGAGTTGCCCTCCCTTGATTTTCGATAAATGCTTACGCACCGTATTAATTTCGGTAATATTTGCGCCGCATTTTGTCAGCAATTCATTGGTACGTTTCAAGTCATTGAGAGTTACACCTTCCGGGAAATCGGCCATTAAAGCCGATGCTCCTCCTGATATCAGGCAGATAACCAGATCTTTTTCGGTGGCTTTCCGGGCAATGTCGACTATTTTTTGAGTGCCTTTCACCCCTTCCGCATCCGGTATCGGATGGCCGGCTTCGGTAAGTGTAAGGTATTTCAGGTTTGTTCCGTGTCCATACTTGGTGACAACGTGCCCGCTTGTTATTCTGTCGCCCAGGACAGTTTCCGCTCCCTTGCCCATTGAGGCGGCCGCTTTCCCGGCTGCAAGAACATAAATGTGCCTGAAACGGGATAACGGGAATCTCTTTTCCGCGATTTGTAAAAGGTCGCCGGAGAGTTTCACTTGTGATTGCATCAACTCCTCGGGCAAGACGCCGGCCACTCCGGCAAGAAATATCTGTTCGGCAATTTTTTTCATCTTTTCCGGTTATAACATGATGAACGAAGCCAGCCAAACGCAAAGAAACGTCACGGTTCCCATCACAACGGTGGCTGATGAGTATACCTTAGCGGGGAGCATCGGCACGACGAAAGAAGCAGCCGTGATAATGGCCACGGTGTTGCCGAAGCCCTGCTTAAGGATTTCCACAATATCTTTACCCGGTAGTGCGATAACCGCAAGTAGAAAAGATACAAGAAACAACGAAGCAAATGCGTTGAGTTTTGCAACGGATGTGAGGATGACAATCAGCACGAGAACGGAAATGGTAAGGATGCTCATGTCTGTTTTTAGTTTTTTCCGGTCTTCAACCCGTAACCCGAATTATCCCACGCTTCCTTCCAGGCTGATCTGCAGCAGTTTTTGCGCTTCAACGGCAAATTCCATCGGAAGTTTGTTAACCACCTCTTTTACATATCCGTTGACGATTAGCCCTATGGCTTCTTCTTCTCCTAAACCGCGCTGGTTGCAGTAGAAAATCTGATCTTCACTGATTTTTGAAGTGGTGGCTTCATGTTCCAAAATCGCCGTGGGGTTTTGAATGTCGGTGTAAGGAAAAGTGTGGGCTCCGCAACGATCGGTAAGCAACAAACTGTCGCATTGCGAGTGGTTTCTTGCGTTGATCGCTTTTTTCGAAACCTTCACCAGTCCCCGGTAGCTGTTCTGGCTGCTTCCCGCTGAAAT
>JBGZJM010000261.1:0-4064 GCA_041848845.1 Petrimonas sp.
TCATTATTACCTTTCAAGAAAGAATTGCCAGAATATCTGATTGACGCATAATCAAATACTTTTCACCATCAAGTTCAATCTCCGTACCGGCGTACTTGCCATACAAGACATTGTCTCCGGCTTTCACAACCATCTCTTCGTCCTTCGTGCCATTTCCTGTTGAAATAACTTCACCTTTTAACGGTTTTTCTTTTGCTGTGTCCGGGATGATGATTCCACCTACTGTTTTTTCTTCTGCAGCTGCCGGTTTTACCAGCACTCTGTCTGCTAATGGTTTAATACTCATGTTGATAAAAAATTTAAATAATTATTATGATGTTAGTTCTAATTTTTTGTCATCTGACACAAGTCTCTATGCGAATTCTGTGCCAAAAAAATTGCATGTCGATTTTTTCACAAAACAAATTTTCAAACTGACAAATTTTCATACTCCTTTTCTTTTTAGAAAGCATTTCATATCGTAAAATTACAGTCTTTTGAGATTGTTATTCCGGAGTTAAAATTACAACCCTTCGAAGATACCTGCAGAAAATAATGGATATTTTGTACCTTTGTGTTTTTAAAAAGAAAATGAAAGCTTTTGTTTCCTGGAGCAGCGGCAAAGATTGCATGCATGCGCTGTATCATTTTTTGAAAAATCCAGAAAACCGGGCAGTTTGTTTATTAAACATGTCCGGCGAAGGAGACGGTCAATCGCGTTCTCACGGAATAAGCAGCGCCATGATTCGTAAGCAGGCTGCCCGACTCAATGTTCCTTTACTGCAAAAAGCCACATCAAGAGGCGATTACGAAAAAAACATGAAAGAAGCCATTGCCCGTTTGAAATCGGAAGGAGTAGACACTGGCGTATTTGGGGATATCTGCCTGCAAGAGCATCGTACATGGATTGAGCGTGTTTGTGACGAAGCGGGCATATCCGCCGTTTTCCCGCTTTGGGGCAAAAGCACTTCCGGCCTTATGAAACAATTTATTACAGAAGGATTTAAAACCATCGTCATATCCGTAAGAAAAGAAAAATTGCCCCAATCGTTTCTGGGCAGGTTGATTGACAACGATTTCCTGACCGATATACATACATTTCCCGCCGCCGACCCTTGTGGGGAAAACGGAGAATACCACACATTTGTCTTTGACGGACCTCTCTTTGCGACACCGGTTTTTTTTGAGAAAGGAGACATAACCGAAGACGATAACCATTGGTTTTTAGACATCAAGTAAAGATAACAGATATGAGAAAACGATTTGTTTCAGGCATGCTCCTCCTTTTTTACGTTGTAGTTTCTTTTGCCCAAACCCCGTATAAAAGAATTGTATCGCTTGCTCCTTCTCTCACGCAGAGCCTTTATTTCCTGGATGCCCAAGACAATCTTGCAGGCTGTACCAGTTACTGCATGGCGGCCAAAGAAGATAAAAAAGAGATCGTGGCTTCTGCCGTAAAAGCCAACCTCGAGAAAATCATTGCCTTGAAGGCCGATCTGGTACTGGCTTCGGGATTTACTGATCCTCAGGATATTGAAACGTTGAGAAAATTTGGAATAAAAGTAGAAGTTTTCCAATCGCCTAAATCGTTTCAAGAAATCTGCGGCCAGTTTGTCCGTCTGGGAAAACTTATGGGAAAAGAGGAGAAGGCCCGCCGGATAGTGCTCGAGAGCGAACAAAAAATAAAAGACATCTCATCGGGAATAAAATGGGAAAAAAAGCCCCGGATGTTTTTTCAAATAGGCGCCAATCCTCTTTTTTCGGTGTTGCCCAATACTTTCATGGATGATTACATGAATTTTTTAGGAGCGGAAAATATCGCCAAAACCTTGAAACGGGGTTCGGTAAGCCGTGAATTTGTAATCGCCCAGAATCCCGACTATATTTTCATAGTGACCATGGGCATCGTGGGAAAAGAAGAAAAAGAGACCTGGGACAGGTACTCCCAACTGACAGCATCAAGAAAAAAGCAGATACACATTATCGAGTCGGACATGGCCTGTCAGCCCACTCCCGTTACTTTTGTACAAACCATGGAAGTCTTGGAGAGAATTATCAATAAATAATGCGTAACACGATGAATGACTTAGGACTTATACATATTTATACCGGCGACGGGAAGGGAAAAACAACGGCATCCGTAGGGTTGGCCACACGCGCGTTAGGAAGCGGGATGAAGGTGATTTACTGCTCTTTTCACAAACATCCTGAAAAATACGGATACACCGAAATTGACTGCCTGAAGAAGCTTGGCGCTCAAGTTTTCACTTTTGCAAAAGGACATCCTCACCTGGATAAAAGCATGGACGAAAACGCGATCAGGCGCGAGGTTTCCGAAGCGATCAACACCCTTAACCGGTTGCTGGAAAACAACCGGGCAGACATGCTTATTCTCGACGAGATTCTTATCTCCGTCAGGGATAATTACCTGGAAGAAAAAACTTTAATTGATTTTATAAAAAACAAGCCTCCTCATACGGAACTCATCCTGACGGGAAGGGGAGCCACTCCGAATGTTATGGATCTGGCCGATTACGTGAGTTTCGTCCGGAAAATAAAACACCCCTACGACAGGGGCGTTCTCAGCCGAGAAGGAATAGAGTATTGATGATCTGAGAATTATAATCGCAACAACATGCCTAAAAAACTCACTTGGCTCATCTGCGTCCTCTTGCTTCTGACAGCATTGTCTGTTGCCGTAATTCTATCGCTAAGCGTTGGCGAAATCTCCATACCGTATAAAAAAATACCGCAAATTCTCGCCGACAAGGAAAGCATGGAGTACGGCGTGTTGTTTTACATCCGTATTCCGCGCACATTGCTTGGCTTTGCCATAGGCGGAAGCCTGAGCCTGGCCGGCGCCATATTGCAAGGAATTTACCGTAATCCCCTGGTGGAGCCGTACACACTGGGCATATCGGGAGGAGCATCCCTGGGTGTAACGTTTGCCATTGTGGCAGGATTGCACTTGCTCAACATCCTGCTTTTGCCGCTTGCCGGATTTATCGGTGCATTCACAACCATATTCCTGGTTTATACGTTAAGTTTGAAAAAGGGCGCACTGAGTGTGAACAGGATGCTCCTTATCGGTGTCATGATCAGTTTTATCTCCTCCTCGCTGATGATGTTTTTAATGTCCATCACTGCGACGGAAAACATCCACGGCATTGTCTTCTGGATTATGGGATCGCTCAACGAATCCAATACCGCCATGATCGGAGCCATGGTTGCCTTGTCAGTCGTTTGCCTGCTTGTTGCTTATCTGTTCGTGATGCCGCTCAACGCGCTACGCCTTGGGGAGGAAAAAGCCCGCCATTTAGGCATTGACTCCAATGTTACCATTCGTATTTTATTTGTTATTACCTCTGTCCTCACCGGCGCCTGTATCGCCGTTGCAGGAATTATTGGATTTGTCGGGCTGGTTATTCCCCACATTGTCCGCCTGTTCGCAGGTTCGGACTATCGCATTATGCTGGGTTCCTCCTTTTTAAGCGGAAGCATCTTCTTGATATTGTGTGATATCATTGCCCGGAGCATCATTTCTCCTAACGAATTGCCTATCGGCGTAATTACAGGAATTGTGGGTGGAATAGTATTTATTGTTTTACTCAGCCGTTCTCAAAAACGCTCTAAACTGCTGCGAATATGAAAGAATTACTCACATTGGATAATTTCTCGTGCGGATACGGGAGCGGCTTTTGCATAACCGGTATCAGCTTTTCTTTAACTGAAGGCAGCTTTACCGGTATCATTGGCCCCAACGGATCGGGGAAGACCACGCTTTTCCGCGGCATCTCCGGCGACCTTCCCCTGCGCTCCGGGTCTGTCCTGTTCGAAGACAGGGATTTATCGCTGTTCACGCTCCGCGAAAAAGCCCGGAAAATCGCCATCGTGTCGCAATTTACGGAAACAACCTCCATCACGGTCGAAGAATACGTATTGATGGGAAGAATGCCCTACAGGAAGCCGTTTCAGTTTTTCGACAAGGCCGAAGATATCGATATCGCGCACCATTACATGCAGTTGACCAACACATACCGGCTCCGCGACAAATCCATGGCCGAACTGAGCGGAGGAGAACAACA
>JBGZJM010000262.1:0-14242 GCA_041848845.1 Petrimonas sp.
ATTAAAGCACGGGGGTTGTCGCGGAATATTTTCGCTGGGCAATACCACTCAGCCTTTAAAGGACGCGGTATGGCGTTTTCCGAAGTTCGAGAATACCGGTACGGCGACGATATGCGTGACATTGACTGGAACGTGACTGCCCGGTACAACCGTCCGTACGTGAAAATCTTCGAAGAAGAGCGTGAGCTTACCGTGATGCTGCTTATAGATGTGTCGGAAAGCCTGGGGTTCGGATCGTCGGAGAAGATCAAGCGTGATACGGTGGCCGAGATCGCGGCAACGTTGGCCTTTTCAGCCATCCAGAACAACGATAAGATTGGGGTCATCTTTTTTTCCGACAAGGTGGAAAAATTTATCCCGCCCAAGAAGGGAAGAAAACACATCCTGTTTATTATCCGTGAGATTCTGGGCTTTGAGCCCGAAAGTGCCGGAACCAACATCAATCTGGCGTTGCGTTACATGACCAATGCCATAAAGAAACGTTGTACCACATTTTTAATCTCCGATTTTATTGACACGGGCGACTACAAGCCTGCGCTGCGTATTGCCAACCGCAAACACGACATAGTCGCTATCCAGGTATACGATAAACTCAGCACACGGTTGCCGTCACTGGGGTTAATGAAGGTGAAAGATCCCGAATCCGGGGGCGAAATGTGGATAGATACCTCATCCGGAAACGTAAGGAACCATTATGCGAAATGGTGGCTGGACCGTCAGGCTGAGATGATGCTCACATTCAAGCAGAGCAGCGTGGATAATGTCTCCGTTTCAACGGAAGACGACTATGCGAAAGCGTTATTGCTGTTGTTTCAAAGAAGGAGATAGGGGAAGAAGTTGGAATTTGGAAGAAATCGAGAAGTGGAAAAAAAGGTTCTGCATATAGTATTGCCGTTGTTTTTGCTGATAAGCATTACGCACCGTTCTTTTGCGCAACGCGTATCGGTGCAGGCAAGCGTTCAGCCCGCCGAAATTCGGATCGGCGAGCAGGCGCTTATCAACCTGAAGGTTATCGCCCCCAAAGATCAAATTGTTCAGTTTCCCGTTTATCAGAAAGAAATCATACCCGGACTGGAAGTGTTAACCATGCTCCCGCCCGACACCGTTATTGAGAACAACGTGGCCACCATGAATTTCAAATACGTGGTCACGTCGTTCGACTCCACACTGTATTACGTCCCCCCTATGCCCGTTTTCGACGGGACCGACACCCTCTATTCCAACTCTTTCGGGCTGAAGGTGACATCGCCTGTGCTGAAGGATTCCACGGTGGCGTACCTGGAAAAGATGAATACGGGACAAACCGATTCCATCGATTTCCGCCAACTTCAGCTTAACGACATAAAGCCGGTTCAAAAGCCGGCATTCGTATGGACGGATTATCTCTGGATACTGTGGATAGTGCTGGGCTTTATCCTGCTTCTGCTGCTGATAGGCCTGATTATTGTTCTTGTGCTCCGGAAAAAGAAAAAAGGTTATTTCTTCACCCCGCCGCAAGTGCTGCCGCCGCATGTCCGCGCCCTTCAGGAACTGGATAAGCTCAAGGCCGGGAAAATCTGGCAACAGGGCCGGGAAAAAGAGTTTTACACGAAGATCACCGATATTCTGCGGGTGTATATGTTTGAACGTTACAGGATAAATGCCATGGAGATGACTTCAGGCGAAATCCTCGTGGAAATAAGAAAAAGGACGGAAGAGGATTCCGTTTACAACAACCTGGTTCAGATTCTTTCGGTGGCAGACAGGGTGAAGTTCGCCAAGCACAAACCCTATATGGACGAGAACGACTTAAGTTTGATGAACGCCTATTTCTTTGTCAACCAAACGCGCGAACCCGATCCTTTGCCGGACAAAAAAGAACAGGAGAAGCTAAAAGAGGAGATTGATAAAGAAAAATAGACGAGAAGTCAGAAACCTAAAGGTCTTACAAGAATATGCAATTTGCCAACCCTACATATCTTTATTTGCTGCTGATACTGGCTCCGCTGATCGTGTGGTACATCGTGCGCATGTCCAAAACACAGGCGTCGTTCAAGCTGGCTTCCACCCATGCCTTCAACAGCAAGAACAGGGGAATTAAGACGTACCTGCGTCACCTGCCCTTCGCGTTAAGGATGATGGCAGTCGCGCTGATAATAGTGGTCGTGGCACGCCCGCAGGCAGTGGATAGCTGGGAGGAGTCTGAGACGCAGGGGATTGACATTGTGCTGGCCCTTGACGTGTCGGGGTCGATGCTGGCGCAGGATTTGCAACCCAACCGGCTGGAAGCCGCCAAAAAAGTGGCTGCCGAATTTATCACCGACCGGAAGAACGATAACATCGGGTTGGTGATTTTTGCCGGGGAAAGCTTTACGCAATGCCCCATGACCACCGACCACAAGGTACTGTTGAACCTGCTGAACGGTATCGATTTCGGGCTTATCGAAGACGGAACGGCTATCGGATTGGGGCTGGCAAATGCCGTGAACCGGTTGAAAGACAGTGAGTCCAAATCGAAAGTGGTGATCTTGCTGACGGACGGCTCAAACAACCGCGGGCAGATTGCACCGCTCACCGCGGCCGACCTGGCTCAGTCTTACGGCATCCGCGTATATACCGTCGGCGCCGGAACGAAAGGAATGGCGCCAACACCGGTGCAGACACCTTTCGGAATGCGGTTGCAGAATATGCCGGTGGATATCGACGAAAAAACGCTGACCGAAATCGCATCCCTCACCGGAGGAAAATATTTCCGGGCGGTTGACAACGAAAGCCTGAGCAACATATACAGCGAGATTGATGAACTGGAAAAATACCTCATCAGCGTGCAGAATGTTACCCGGAAACAGGAATTGTTCCTCCCTTTCGCACTGTTTGCTCTGGGGTTGATCCTGATGGAATTGGTGTTGAGAAGGACGTGGTTGAGGAATATACCGTAGAAGCGGTGCGTTAAGAGATCAATAAAGAAATGTTTAGATTCGAGAATCCGGAATACCTGTACTTGTTTATCGCCATGCCTTTTTTGGTGGCGCTTTACATTTACCTGAACATCAGAAAGCGAAACGATGTGAAGAAACTCGGCGTGCTTTCTACCGTAAAAGAGATGATGCCCGAATTGTCGCTCAAGCGCTCCTACCTGAAGTTCTGGCTGATTTTTGCAGCGCTTTGCACGGGAATTATCATGATTGCCCGGCCACAATTTGGGACTAAGGTGGAAAACGTTGAAAAGGAGGGGATTGAGCTGGTAATAGCCATAGACGTCTCCAATTCCATGCTGGCGCGTGACGTCTCGCCCGACAGGTTGTCGCGGGCCAAGCAAATCTTGTCGAGGATCATCGATGTTCGCAAAAACGACAAGGTGGCCCTTATCGTTTTCGCGGGAGAGGCCTACGTACAGATGCCGCTGACTTCCGATACGCAGTCGGCAAAGCTGTTTCTCAATACCATTGATCCGAGCCTGGTGCCCGTTCAGGGGACGGCTATTGCCGAGGCCATAACGTTGGGAGTAAGTTCCTTTTCGGGAGACCGGGACGTGGACAAAGCCATGATTCTTATCACCGACGGCGAAGACCATGAAGGAAATGCCAACGAAGCCGCCAGGCAGGCTTCCGATGCCGGGATTATGATAAACGTCATCGGGATAGGGTCGGTGGAAGGAACGCCTGTGCCGGAATCGGAATACGGCAATAACTACAGGACAGACAGCGGGGGACAGGTGGTTGTCTCGCGGCTGAACGAACAAATGGCGCGGGAAATTGCTCAAAACGGAAAGGGGCTGTATGTGCAGGCCGATAATTCCAATTCCGCCGTACGGGCTCTGGAGACGGAATTGAATGAACTGGAGACCAAAAAAACAACCAGCCTTTCCTATTCGGAATATGACGAGAAATTTCCGTTCTTTGCATGGATATTATTGGTTATCTTGATTGTCGAATTCCTGATATACGACAAGAAAAATCCGCTGTTTAAAAATATTCGCTTATTCAGATGAGGTTGAACATGTTGAAATACATTTTGTTGTTGTTGATGGCCGTTTTGACGCTGCCGCTGTCGGCTCAGAAAGAGGTGCGAAAGAATGTGCGCAAGGGCAATAAGGCGTACCAGCAGCAAAAATTTTCGGAGGCGTTTACGTTTTACAACGATGCCCTGGCAGAAAATCCGTCTTCGCCCGAAGCCAATTACAACGCAGGCAATACGTTGTACCGGCAAAAGGAATGGGACAAATCCGTGGAGAGTTATCAACAATACCTGGCGTTGGAAAAGGAAAATCCGAAAAAAATGTCGGCTGCCTGGCATAATATCGGAAATGCTTTGCTGCAAAAGAAAGAACTGGAAAAATCGATGGAGGCTTACAAGATGGCTCTTCGCATCAATCCCGAAGACGAGGAAACGCGGTATAACCTGGCGGTTGTCCAAAAAATGATACAAGACCAGCAGCAAGACCAACAACAGGACCAGCAACAGCAACCGCAAAATCAGGACCAACAGCAGCAGAATCAGCAAGACAACCCCGATCAACCGCAAAAGCCGGAAGAGCAGCAAGAGCCCGAACAAATGTCGCGCGACAATGCCCGCCAGTTATTGCAGGCTATTGAGCAGGACGAAAAAGAAACGCAGGAAAAAGTAAACAAGATAAAGGCGGAGGAGCGAAAACAAAAGGCCGATGAGAACAGGCGGAGAAACAGGGACTGGTAAAACGGATAAAATTACAAATGACGATATTAGATTTACAATTTTAATGAAATATTTTTTGGAGAAATATAAAGTTACATTCCTTTTTCTGGTCTTGCTCTTGACCGGAACAGCCATCCTTGAGGCGCAGGTGACTTTCCGCGCGTCGGCTCCCAATGGGGTGGTGAAAGGGGAGCAGTTTCGCTTGAGTTACACGCTCAACCAGGAAGGGAAAGACCTTCGTTTGCCCGATTTGAAAGGGTTTGATGTTCTTTTCGGGCCGTCCACCTCGCGAAGTTTCAGCCAGAGTACGGTTAACGGGAAAACCACTTCCGAGAGTTCGGTAACGTACACGTATATCCTGGTAGCTCCCGAGGAAGGAACCTTCACCATCGAGCCTGCCTCCATTACCGTGAACGGGAGTAACTACCGGTCCAATTCACTGACCGTAAAAGTGCTTCCTCCCGATAAAGCGGCCGAGAATCGTCAGGATGGAAATTCAGGCAGCGCAGGTTCAGGTTCTTCATCTGCAGCACCTGCCGCGACCGTAAATGCCAACGATGCCTTTATCCGTGCTATTGTATCGAAAAACAACGTGTACGAGCAAGAGGGGTTTACCGTCACTTTCCGTCTCTATACCACGCTGAATATTACCGATTTGGGCAAAATAGAGTTTCCCGAGTTTGAAGGATTTATGGTTGAAGAGGTGGCGATAGCATCGAACCAGCAACTCCAGATGGAACGTTACAACGGACGGAATTATTATACGGCTGATTTAAAGAAAACACTTTTGTTCCCGCAACGATCCGGTAAAATTACCATTCCGTCGGGACGCTTGGAGATGGTGTTTTCCGTTCCTTCCGGGAAAAGGGTTTCCACCTTCTTCGGGACACAGGAAGTGATGGCCGATGTAAAAAAAACTTTGGTTACCAATCCGTTGGCAATAACTGTGAAGCCGTTGCCCGAAGGGAAGCCGTTGAACTTTTCCAACGCAGTGGGAACCTTTGCCTTTGCTCCCTCCATCAGCACGCAACAAACCCGGGCAAACGAACCGGTTACCGTTTCGGTCGAAATATCGGGAACAGGAAACATGAAACTTATTCAGAACCCCGAAGTTAAGTTTCCCACCAATTTCGAGATTTACGATCCTACCGTCACCAATAATTTCCAGGTCACCACGAACGGGTTGACCGGCTCCCGAAAAATAGAATACCTCACCATTCCCCGGTACGAAGGAAATTACGATATTCCACCCATCGAGTTTTCCTATTTCGACCTGAATACCCATTCCTACAAGACCCTGAAATCGCCCGGGTATCATTTACAAATCGCCAAAGGTGACCCCGGAAAAGCCTCGGCAAGCAGCTACGTGAACCAGCAGAACGTCCGCGTGGAGCAGGATATCCGTTTCCTGAAAACCGAAGATCCGCAATATCAATACAAGAACAACTTCTTTGCCGGATCTACCGGATACTGGTTGTGGTACTTGATCCCGCTGGTTGCGTTGATTGTTTTTTACCTGTTTAACCGGAAAATGGCCCGGGAAAATGCCGATGTGGCGCGAATGAGGACCCGAAAAGCGAACAAGATGGCTATCCGGAGGTTGAAGGTGGCGGAGAAATTCCTGAAGGAGCATGACAAGGAAAAATTTTACGACGAAGTGCTGCGTGCGCTTTGGGGTTATTTCAGCGATAAGTTGTCCATGCCCGTGGCAAACTTAACCAAGGATAACATCGAAAAGGAGCTGTCCGACTACGGAATGGACAAAGAGTTAACCGGTAAGTTTATGCAGATACTTGATACCTGCGAATTCGCGCGTTATGCGCCGGCAGAGAGCGATGCGGCTATGGACAGGTTGTACCGCGAAACGGTTGACGCCATCGGTAAAATGGAAAGTAAACTAAAAAGAAAGTGATATGCAAACGATCAAAAGTACATTGATCCCCGTTCTGCTTTTTTTCGCTGCCGTATCTTCCGCGCAAAGCACTGTGGAATCGGCTTCCGAAGCGTATCGGAGCGAAGATTACAAAAGAAGCATCCAGCTGTACGAGCAGGTGGTGGCCCAGCAGTTATCGGAAGGGAAAGAGTCGGCAGAAATTTACTACAACCTGGGGAACGCCTATTTCAGGAACGGAGAAACGGCAAAAGCCATCCTGAACTATGAACGTGCTTTGCTCCTTAATCCGGGAGATAGCGACATTCGCCACAACCTCCGGTTTGCCCGTACGCGTATCGAAGACAAGATCGATACTTCCGAAAACTTTTTCCTGACCTCCTGGGTCGCCGGCTTTAAAAACCTGTTCAACTCCAACACGTGGGCAACCTTGGCCATAGCATTCTTTATCGCTTTTCTCTCCTGCGTCGCGACGTTTCTTTTTGTAAGGAAGGTGTGGATTAAAAAAACGGCGTTTTACACCGGTATTGTTATTTTTGCCCTGCTTCTTTTGTCCAACGTGTTTGCCTTCAGTCAGAAAAACAACCGCATTCACCGCAACACCGGCATCGTGATGGCTGCGTCTGCATCCATCATGGCTTCGCCCGATGCCAACAGCCAGGAACTTTTCCGTCTGCACGAAGGGACCAAGGTGAAGCTCAACAAGACCGATGGGAACTGGATTGAAATAGAAATTGCCAACGGCAGTGTGGGCTGGACATCGAAAGAAAATGTGGAGGTAATATGAAAGAAGCGGTTGAAAACCTTTTGCCGGTTGAACGGGAGCTGTTTTTTACCTTGAACGGCAGCGATTCGGTTTTCCTGGATCATTTTTTTTGGACTTTCACCGGCAGGTATGTCTGGGGGCTGTTGCTGTTGTTTTTCGTGGTTATCTTCTTCTACAAGGTGCCGCGTAAAGAAGGTGTCTTGGTGACCGTTTTTCTGGTGTTGCTGTTAACGGTGTGCGACCAGGTTTCCTCGGGCTTGTTCAAGCCCTTTTTTGAGCGATTCCGCCCTACGCATCACCCCGATTTCCGGGAGTTGGTGGATATCGTGAACAACTACCGGGGCGGAGGATTCGGATTTATATCCGGGCATGCCACCAACAGCTTTGGCTTGGCTGTCTTCTTTTCGCTTGTTTTCAGAAACCGGTGGGTTACCCTGCCTGTCTTGACCTGGGCGATCCTCAACAGCTATTCGCGAATCTACCTGGGCGTACATTTCGTTTCGGATATTGTGGCCGGAGCCATTATCGGATCGTTGCTCGCCTGGATGCTTTATGAACTTTATGCCTGGATAAGGGTCCGCTACCTTCATGTTCCGGCGCCGGAAGGCCGGTTATCGGTTTATCCGGCTAAAAGCGGCAGGATAACAGGCGTGGTATTTGTAGTTTATATACTTTTAATACTATTTTTTAGCCCTTTCTTGGCAACTTTACCCCATTGAAGTTTGTTTAGAGGATACAAAGTAACATTTTTGTCATTTTTTTGACGAAAATAATTGGCGTTATCTGAAATATTGTGTAAGTTTAGGGCATAATTCATTAACGAGATTTAGATTTATCAATCATAAAAATTAAGCAACCATGGCAAGAACTCTCACTTTTAACGAATTAAGAGCATTGAAAGACAAGCTCCCTGACGGTAGTATCCACCGGATAGCTGAAGAATTGGGACTGAAACCCGAAACGGTAAGAAACTATTTTGGTGGATACAATTACAAAGAAGGCAAAAGTATCGGCGTTCATATCGAGCCCGGCCCCGACGGTGGTATAGTTGTTTTGGATGACTCTACTATATTCGATAAAGCGTTGTCCATATTGGGACTTGAAGATTATCCCGTTTATCAGGAAGAACCTGTTGAGGAAGAGGATAATATCTGATTCATCCTGGGAGATGAGGCCCAATATTTGATGGATTACAGGCAAATATTGGGTTTTTTCTTTTGATAGCTATAAACCATTTTAACGATAAGAACATGGAAAAAGACGATAAAAAACCAGGCAATCCCGAACAGAAGCTGGTGACCGTTGCAATTCACTCCTACGAAAAAGCGGTCATCCTCAAGTCGATCCTCGAGTCGGAAGGAATTCCTGCTGTTATTCACGGTGTGAGTATCATTCAACCTACGGTTCCCGGGAATGTGCGGGTGAGGATAAACGAAAGGGATCTGCCGAGGGCGCTTACCATCATAGAGCAGGTAGATTTTACCTCTAACGTTGAGTCGGAGGAAGATATCGAAAAAGTGAAAGTTAAAAACGAAGTGTTGATACCGGTGGATTTTTCGAACTATACGTTGAAAACCTGTGAATTCGGATTCAATCTTGCTTTCGACATCGGTTGTGAAGTGAAGCTGATCCACTCTTTTTTCACCCCTTATTATCCGATGGCCATACCTTTTGGAGATTCTTTCTCGGTCCAGACTTCCGACAAGGATCTTTATAGAGACATCCGGAACAAGATGGAGACGGAGATGAGCACATTGGTCAAGAATATCCGTGAGAGGATTGCCAACAAGGAATTTCCCGATGTCAAGTTTTCGTACATGCTGATGGAAGGCCTTCCCGAAGAAGAGATCATCTCTTATTCCAAAAAACAACGCCCGCGGGCTATTGTGATGGGGACACGGGGAAGCAACGCCAAAGACCTTGACCTGATCGGCAGTGTTACCGCTGAAGTGATTGACGGCTGCAGGACACCGATCTTTGCCATTCCCGAGAACTCCAAGGATCAGGATATTTCTCAAATGAAGAACATCCTTTTCCTGACCAACTTCAGGGAACGTGAATTTAAGGCTTTCGATATCATGATGGGCTTTATAAAGCCTTATCCTGTGAAAGTGTATTTGGCGCATATGGCCAGGAAAGAGGATATGTGGGACGAAATCAAGTTGTCGGGAACCCAAAAGTACCTGGAAGAACAATATCCCGATCTCGATATTGATTATGAGGTGATTGACCGTGACAAGCAACTCGAGGTCGTACTCGAAGAATTTGTGAAGGAACATGAGATAGATATGATCGCCATGTCGAGCTCGAGAAGAGGATTGTTTGCCCGTATCTTTAACCCGGGAATCGCGCGAAGGATGCTTTTCCATTCCGATACACCGCTGCTGGTGATCAAGGGGTTGTAAAAAATGAAAAGAGGCCGTCCCGCAGGAATAATCATCCTTTTGAGACGGCCTCTCTTCAGAGGTACCTGGCGGATTCGAACCGCCGTAAACGGTTTTGCAGACCGCTACCTAGCCACTCGGTCAAGGTACCGATTTCGCATAAAGCGGATGCAAAGATAATACTTTTTTTTTAGTTATGAAAGCGTGAGCGCTTTTCTTTCACGAGAACAGCAACCTGAAAGCGTCGCTCACTTTTTTCACCTGCACAATTTCAATTTTTACTTTCGACTTGAAACCTTTCAGGTTGTTGGCCGGAACGATAATGCGCGAGAAGCCCAGCTTTTCGGCTTCGGTAATGCGTTGCTCGATGCGGTTCACCGGGCGGATTTCACCCGAAAGTCCAACCTCGCCCGTAAGGCAAGTTTCTCTGTCGATGGCCATATCCAAACTCGACGAAAGGACCGAGCTGATCACCGCCAGATCCATCCCCGGGTCGTTTACGCGCAACCCGCCGGCAATGTTCAGGAAAACATCCTTTTGAGCCAGTTTAAATCCGGCCCGTTTCTCCAGTACCGCCAGCAGCATGTTCATCCGCCGGATGTCGAATCCCGTCGCCGAGCGTTGCGGATTCCCGCCGTAAGCTGCCGTGCTCACCAGGGCCTGTGTCTCGATAAGAAAAGGTCGGATGCCCTCGATTACCGCCGAAATGGCGACACCGCTCAGCCCTTCGTGATTTTGTGTGAGCAACAACTCCGATGGGTTGTTCACTTCGCGCAGTCCCGATTGGTTCATTTCGTAAATGCCTAATTCCGATGTACTCCCAAATCGGTTTTTGATACTTCGCAAAATACGGTACATATAATGTTGATCGCCTTCGAACTGCAATACGGTGTCCACAATATGTTCCAGTACCTTGGGGCCGGCAATGCTGCCCTCTTTGGTGATGTGTCCGATAAGAACGACGGGTGTTCCCGATTGCTTGGCGTACTTGAGGATGGACGCGGCACATTCGCGCACCTGGGAAATACTTCCGGGCGATGACTCCATGGCGTCGCTGTAAACGGTCTGGATGGAGTCGACAATTACGAGTTGCGGGGAGGTATTTTTGATATGTTTGAATATTTCGTCGAGATTGGTCTCGCAAACAATCAGGCAATTGTCGTTTTCAATGCCGATGCGGTCGGCCCTCAGTTTCAATTGCCTCGCGCTCTCTTCACCGGAAACGTAGAGGGTTCTGATCTCTCCCAGCTTCAGCATGGTTTGCAACACAAGGGTGGATTTACCGATTCCCGGCTCTCCCCCAATCAGTACCAGGGATGCAGGTACCAGTCCGCCACCCAGTACACGGTTTAACTCCTCGTCCCGCATGTCGATTCGTGGTTCCTGTTCGGCTTTTATCTCGCGAAGCGGTAAAGGTTGGCTCTTCACGCTTTCGAACGAACGTGTATCGCTAATTTTTGAAGAGGAATCTTTCCGCACCAATTCTTCCACCAGCGTGCCCCATTCGCCGCAGGCGGGGCATTTCCCCATCCATTTGGGCGACTCGTTGCCGCAGTTGCTGCAGAAATATACGGATTTTAGTTTTGCCATAGGAGGTTTCGGATTACGAGTTACGTGGTCGTGAGATGTTCAGCGCTTCTCCGAACTTCTTCATTTCTCGACTTCCAGAATCTGATTTCACAGCATCGCCGCGCACGTTTTCCGCAGGTTTTTCAAACGGTCGATATTTTCCTTTTTGCTGCGTGCAATTTGCAGGTTGTAACGGGTTTGCATCCGCGCCAGCATTTCGGCACTGATACCCATCGATGCTTCAATCAGAAGCGCGAAATCGCTGCTTACGGGGCGTTTCCCGTTCAGGATATCGTTGAGCATCGTGTACGAAACGCCCACCACTTCGGCAAAATGTTTTTGCGAAATACCCCGGCTTTCAAGTTCTTCTTTGATGATTTCGCCGGGATGCGTAGGCTCAAAGGGCGTTATGTGATTGGCAATCATATTCTTCTTATTCATAATGCTTTGAGATGTCTAAAATGGAACAAACGGTAAAAATTATTTCGCCTGAATCGTGTGTCGAAACTTTAAATTCCAACCGATACTGCCGGTCTATGCGGATAGACGAAATTCCTTTTTTGTCGCCTTTTAGCTCTTCATAATTCAACGAATTCATCAAAAACAGTGCTTCTATATTGGGCGCGTCAATCAGCGTGTCGATCCGCTTTTTGTAATTCTTTACCACAGACGGCTGAAAACGGTATTTCTTGCTGCTGCATTTTCCCTTTTCGTAGAGTTCGGCAAGGTACTCTTTTTCGAATTGTACCAGCATAAGCAATTTAATTTACCACAAAGATAACCATTTCTTTAAAAAATCATCTAAAAAAGTGGATTTTTTTATCTGAGATTTACTATCATCAAATACTCGTCGTTTTCATCCCCGATAACTTCAAATCCCGGTTTTTGGAGGCTCAGCGATGCTTGCGAAAAGCCTTTTTCCCTTAATTGATTTATCATCTTGTTGATCAGAGCTGTGCCGATTCCACGGTTTCGATATTCTTTAAACAGCGAAACGGAAAATTCGGGCGTTTCGTCGTCCACATTTCCGTATCCTTTTATGTCGCCCGCGATAATTCTGACCCACGCTGCGCCGATGATTTTTCCGCCCAAATCGGCAACAAGGCGGTAATCGTCTTTTTGTGTCCCGAATCAATAGCGCAACGGTTCGGGATGTCCTGTTCCGTTGTACGGATGTTCCGAAAGTTCCAAAAAATCCGCTCAACCTTGTGGATAACCGCTTTCTGCCCGCTTTTTTTGATGGCTGCCGAATCTTTTTTCGCGCGGTCGGAAACGGCTACCCGATATTTTCCCATATATTTGCCGGATTTACAAACGTGATTCTGCCTTCTCGAATATCGTTGAGGCCTTCCTGAATAGCCATAAGTTCTTCGCGCGAGGGAATATCGTCTTCTTCCCAAGGTTTAATAATGATGGTTTTTTGTTTTTTCGATTCGCGATAACCGTTTCTTTTTCAGCCATATCGAAAAACTTTTTTTGATCTGCCCGAAATTCCGCAGGTGTAATTATAACCATAATTTAATTATATTGATGTACAACTTATGGTACAAAGATATGTATTGTTGCGCGTAATGATGGCGTTCATCCGGTTTTCGATGGCGGTATGGTATTGAATGGCATCTTCAAAATCGTCGAAATCCGAAACGAGCGCGAGGTTAATCAGCTTGTCATCCGCCGGCAAAACACGAACAAGCAACTTAAATTTTGCGATGATTCTCCGTGTATGGGCATCGTTATGATGCTTCCGTAGCAAATAATGCGCTGTAGTAATGGTCAGCGCCGATATCGATAACGCTTTCGTTGAGGTTTAATGTCAGTTTGGTGTTCATATCCGCATTCTTTTCACGTATAAAAGTACAAAGTTGTTACGTGACATCAAAATCCGGATAGTATATTTTTATCTTCCACAAAACATTTTCGTATTTTTGCACCCGCAAAATCAATAACTCGTAACCCGCTTATGTCCATTATTTCCCAACTCGTTTCCAAACAGCTCAATATCGTTCTTAAAAACGTGGAGAATACCATCAAACTTCTTGATGAGGGAGCCACCATCCCTTTTATCAGCCGATACCGGAAAGAAGCGACCGGATCGTTGGATGAAGTGCAGGTTTCCGAAATTAAATCACTGAATGATAAATTCATTGAGCTCGAAAAACGGAAGAAAACCGTTCTGTCGTCCATCGAAGAACAGGGAAGACTGACGCCGGAACTGCAAGAGAGGATCGAAAACTGCTGGGATGCCGTTGAGTTGGAGGATATTTACCTGCCTTACAAACCCAAACGGCAGACGCGCGCGGAGATGGCCAGGAAAAGGGGGTTGGAGCCTTTGGCGAAATGGCTGATGCTGCAACAAGACGGTGCGCCCGAAACCAAAGCGCAAGAGTTTGTAAATGATGAAGTTGCCGATGCAGGAACTGCTCTGAAAGGGGCGTGCGACATTATTGCCGAATGGGTGAATGAGGACGAAAAAGCACGGCAGGCTGTGAGAAATTTTTTCTCTCGCGAAGCAGTGATTACCTCTAAAGTGGTAAAAGGCAAGGAACAGGAAGGCGAAAAGTACAGGGATTATTTCGACTTTTCGGCGCCGCTGTCCCGCTGTCCCTCGCATCGTCTTCTTGCCATCCGCCGGGGAGAGTCGGAAGGGTTCCTTCGGGTATCCATCTCTCCCGATGATGAAAAATGCCTGGATAAGCTGGTGCCCCGATACGCCAAGAACGATAGTGAGGCTGCGGATTACGTTGAGAAAGCGGTGGAGGATGCCTATAAACGCTTGCTCAAGCCTTCCATTGAAACCGAGTTTGCCAACCTCTCCAAGGAAAAAGCCGACGAGGCCGCCATCGCTGTTTTTGCCGAAAACCTGCGCCAGCTTCTGCTTTCACCTCCACTGGGGCAGAAACGGATACTGGCAGTCGACCCGGGATACCGGACGGGATGCAAGCTCGTTTGCCTGGACGAGCAAGGCAATTTGCTGCACAA
>JBGZJM010000263.1:0-6220 GCA_041848845.1 Petrimonas sp.
ATAGCAATTAAACATTTAATTCATTAATTAATAGATAGATGGCTAAATCTAAAAACATCTATGGTGATCAACACAAAAAGAAACGGAAAAAATTTCATCAACGTAAAGGGTTCGTTTTGTTGTTGGGTATCGCGATAGGCATAATTTTCATCGGAGCATTGTATCAAACATCGGTTTATTTTTCTACCAACGAGTCGTGCATGATGTGCCACGTTCATCCTCATGCGGAAGAAAGTTGGAAACTTTCCGTTCACGTGAACAACGGAAGCGGCGTGATGGTCAACTGCGTGGATTGTCATTTGCCGCCAAGAGACGACACGTGGGCTCATTACACGGCTAAAGCCGCTTTGGGCATCAAAGACGTGTGGGGGTATCTGACCAAGGACAGTGCAGACTTCGACTGGGAAAGAAAATCCGAACTCGAACATGCTGTGAAATATATTCCGAATGCTTCCTGCGTAAAATGTCATCAGAATTTATTCCCCCAGGGAATAACCGATGACGGCATTACCGCGCACATGTACTACGACGAGAATCATGAAAAGCTCGACCTGCAGTGTGTCAGCTGCCACCTCGACGCAGGGCACTACAATCCGAACTATGCGCACGGACAAATGGTCGGAATACCCGGGATGAATGTAGGCACCGCTGTGGATTCCAGCAAGTTTTTCAAAGAAGCTGCCACAGTGACCGCTTTCGAAAATTATACCGAACAGATCCCCGGCACGGCGGTTTCGTTCAACATGAAGGCGATACCCGGAGGAACCTTCACCATGGGTAGCTCTCCCGGGGAACCTTTCCACAAACCGGATGAGGCACCGCAACACGAAGTGAAGGTAAGCCCTTTCTTTATGGCCGAAGTGGAAACTACCTGGGATCTGTACTGGGCTTTTTTTGCTAACACCATGAGTGAGGGTAGAACTCCTCCCGAGGTGGTTTACGAGAACAACCTGAAAGCTATGGGGGTGGATGCTATTTCAGGTCCAACGCCTCCGTTTGGATATCCCGACCAGGGTTGGGGTTCGGGCGACAGGCCGGCCATCACCATGACGCATTATGCGGCGGAAACGTTTTGTCAGTGGTTGTCGCATAAAACAGGCAGGAAATACCGCTTACCCACCGAAGCCGAATGGGAATACGCCGCACGCGGCGGTACGCAAACACCTTATTTCTTTACCGGAAGCCCCAAGGACTTTTCCGATGAAGGGTTTATGCGTAAGTTCTTTCCCGCAAAAACAGACAGTATCAGCGCGTTCGTCATCTACGGCAAAAACAGCGACAACCGCACGCAGGAACCCTCGCTGGTGAAGCCGAATCCTTTCGGATTAAAAAATATGTTGGGCAACGTGATGGAATACACCGCCGACAAGTACGATGAAGCCGCTTACGGAAAAAGAAGCGGTGTTACAAGCGATCCGCTGGTCACCCAAGGTGAAGAGTGGGTGGTGAGAGGGGGAAGTTACCTGTCGGATGCCGCCGATGTTCGTTCGGCCGCACGCGGCCACACCCGGCATGACGACTGGTTAAAAACCGATCCGCAACAACCGAAGAGTATCTGGTGGTATTCCGATATAAAAGGAATCGGATTCAGGGTAGTGTGCGAACCGGACAGCTCATTGATTGCAAGATAAAACATTTCTAAAACAGATTAAGAATATGAAAAGAGAGAACAACTTGACGAGAAGAACATTTCTTAAGACTTCGGCCGTAGCCGGAGCGGTTGGCGTGATCGGGACCGGAACGACGGGCTTTTTAACCTCCTGCAGCGGGGAAAAAAAGGATGTGACGGTTCCCCTGAAAGAACCGGGGACGTATTACGTGCCGGAGCTGGTGGATATGGCTACAGACGGAAAAGAGTTGAAGGCCGGTGTCGTGGGTTGCGGAGGAAGAGGATCGGGTGCCGCCCTGAACTTCCTGAATGCGGCTAACGGTGTCACGATCGTGGCGTTGGGCGATGTGTTCGAAGACAAGGTGAACGGCCTGGCCGACAAGCTGAAAGCGGAAAAAAGCATCGACATTCCGGCCGACAAGCGTTTTGTGGGCCTGGATGCGTACAAGCAGGTCATTGACAGCGGGATCGATATCCTGATCGACTGCACGCCGCCGTTTTTCCGCGCGGAACATTTCAAGTATGCCGTGGAACAGGGCAAGCATTGCTTCCTGGAAAAACCGGTTTGCGTGGATTCGGTGGGCTACCGCACCATCGTCGCGACGGCCAAACAGGCCCAGGCCAGGAACTTGAGCGTTGTCACCGGAACACAGCGCCACCACCAACGCGCTTACGTTGAGTCGTACAAACAGATCATGGGCGGCCTTATCGGGGAGATCACCGGCGGAGCCGTCTACTGGAACCAGAGCATGTTGTGGTACCGCGACCGCCAACCCGCCTGGAACGATTTCGAATTCATGGTCCGCGACTGGGTGAACTGGAAATGGCTGTCGGGCGACCACATCGTGGAACAGCACGTCCACAACATCGACGTGTTTACCTGGTTCAGCGGGTTGAAACCGGCCAAAGCCGTCGCCTTCGGCTCCCGCCAGCGCCGCGTGACGGGCGACCAGTACGATAATTTCAGCGTCGACTTCACCATGGAGAACGGGATCCACCTGCACAGCATGTGCCGCCAGATTGACGGATGCGCCAACAACGTGAGCGAATTCATCCAGGGAACCAAAGGTTCGTGGACAAGCCAGGGCGGGCACGTGATCAAGGACCTGGCCGGAAACGTCCTCTGGCAATACGACGGTGAGGCCGAAAAGGCGAACTTCAAGCAGACCGACCCCTACACGCTGGAACACGTGAACCTGATTAACTGCATCCGGGGAAACACCCCCATCGAGCAGGCATCCGAGACGGCGGTTGCCAACCTGGCGGCCATCATGGGACGCGAGGCGGCCTACAGCGGCCAGGAGACCACCTGGGACGCCATGGCGGCGGCTCCCCTGGATTATACCCCGGCAGACCTGAACATCGGCAAGATGGACATGAAAGGATTTACTGTTCCTGTGCCGGGAAGTGCCAAATAAAAGAATAAACACGCTATAATCATGACGATAGACAGAAGAAAATTCATCCGGTCATCGCTTGCCGGTACTGTCGCGGTCGGCCTTGGAAACTCCCTGGGCGCTTTCGCGGGTGAAACCCCGGCCGGTACCCCTCCCGCCTTTCCGATCAAGGCGGAACTCAAGATATCGTTTCAGGAAGGGATAGCTCCCGGAGCGAACCTGAACGAGAAGTTCGACTTCATGGAGGAACACGGCGTGGTGGGTTTCGAGCCTCACGGCAGGGGGATGAAAGGCAGGATGCAGGAGTTCAAGGATGCGCTGAAAGGGCGCAACATCAAGGTCAGCGCCATCTGTGCCGGTTTCGAGGGATTCATTCTTTCTACCGATCCCGCCATCCGCAAGAAATGCCGCGACACGATGGAGGAACTGATCATCCTGGGCGGTGAACTCGGCGCAACGGGCGTGATCATCGTCCCGGCGTTCAATTCGCAGGTGCCGGCGATGCCGCATACACAGGAAACGCGCGATTTCCTTTGCGAGCAGTTCAACGAAATGGGGAATACCGCACGCAAACACGGCACTACCGTTATTTTTGAGCCGCTCAACCGCAAGGAGGCTTTCTATTTGCGTCAGGTGGCCGATGCCGCGTCCATCTGCCGCGATATCGACAATCCCGGAGTGAGATGCATGGGCGACTTCTGGCACATGACCTGGGAGGAGACCTGTGACAAGGCGGCTTTCCTCTCGGCCGGAGACTACCTGCAACACGTGCATGTGGCCAGCCGCAAGCGCCGCAGCATGCCGGGAGAGGACGGTGAAGCCGACAACTACGTGAACGGTTTCCGCGGATTGAAAATGATCGGTTACGACAAATACGTCAGCTTTGAATGCGGTTGCCAGGGCGACCGCAAGGTGGTTGTCCCCGCGGCGCTCGACCTGTTGAGAAAACAATGGAAAGAGGCCTGAAAAAGGGCAGGCAAGTTAATACGAGCTTTGGCTTGATCTCAAAATCCCCGGAACAGTGCCGTTCCGGGGATTTTTACAATAATGAACGAAAAATGAAAAAATAAAAAGAGGACCAGGGACAGGACGTTGTCATTCGCAGAAGAAATACCCCACCGACAATGTTGCCGTCCACATCTTCGTGGTAGGTTTTATTGAACCGCCACCCACCATGTAACCAAATGCAGCCATGTTGTTCAGCACGTGCCTGAAACCAACGCCAATCGTTAGATTGTTCATCACTTCGGCTCCTATTTCGCCCGCCAAACCCGCGTTCCAACGCTGTTGCATGTACACGTTGCTCTCTTCCAAATGCAGAATGCGGATTTTGGGATCGAACAAACTCCATTTCACTTTCATGGATTCATCCTCGTAAAATGTTCTCACGTGCTGATTGGCCGTGGGTGCAAATGTGGCAAAACCGCCGCCCATAACATACAGTTTAATGTCCGGCGTCACGGCGAATTTCGTTTTTAAATACAATGGCAACTGAAACGTGTGCATATCCACGTAACCCTCCAGGGAAACTCCTTCGGGAACTTCCAGCCCTTGCATGTATTTTTGGGAGTTAATCGTCGCCCCGCTGTAAACATACATCAATTCGGAGTGCAGCCCGAAATGAGCGCCGAACATATATTCCGCCATAAATCCGGCATGTATGCCCATGCGCGGCTCGTAAATTTCCAAATCCACACCGCTCATATTCATGGTGATGTTCGACAGATTTCCACCTCCTCTTACTCCGGTGCGAAATTGCGGGAAAGCGGTCACCGACATTAAAAGAAGCGCCGCTATATACATCATTCTTCTTTTCAATGTCCGAGTTTTATGAAATTACCAGCTTCTGAAACTAACGAACACCGTGGCCATCAGGTTTGAAACGCTTATTTTCTCTTCGGATTTCACGTTTTGGCCTTCCACGTTCATATTGTCGATGATTCCCATGACATACGAAAGCTTAAGTCCGAGGCCGGTTTTGGCGCTTACCTTATATTCGCCCGCTATTCCGGCGTTTATGCCAACGGTTGTTTTGCTGCCGTTTATGCTTGCACCGCTCAGGTTCATATCGCTGTTGAAGAAAATCGGGCCGATGCCGAAGCTGGACACCAGCAGGAACTTTTCCCCTTCGTTGCGTCCCGCAAACGAAGGCCCTACGTAAAGGAAACTCTGTGTTTCCTTGTAATTCACGCTTTGGTCTATTCCCGGAATGGTAACGTTGTCGCCCGAAGTGCTGGCCGAACAGTAATTGGCATTCAAACCCAATCCCCAGCCTTCTTTAAAGAAGTACTGGGCATCGGCATCGATGGAGAAACCGTGACGAAGCTTCTTGTTCATGTCGTCGATTTTGGAATCGCCGGTTTTTTCAATTTTCCCCAACCGAAAAGCATATCCTCCGCCAATGGCAAAGCGGAAATCTCTGTATTTCCCGGGAGTTTGGTATTCCACCTGATAAGGCGTTGCCTGCTGTGCTGTTGCGGACGGAACGGCCGACGCGCAAATAAAGGCGGCCGCGAGCGCGATAAAATAAATTCGTTTCATAAAATGGATAGTTTTTAAGTTGTTTATTTGACAGATGACAGGTTACAGACCGCTGCGCTGACAGACAGTAGACTTTTAAACGTCTTTGTCTGTTGTCTGAAATCTGATGTCTGTTTTCATTTTTTCTTCTCAATCTGAACCACTCGCGGACGGATGGTATCGTTGGATGCCGATTCTATCACGAAAAACTCCGGCACTTCGGTTTCTACGTTTGTAACGGGCATGATGGTATAAGCCTTGCCTTGCTCCACGGGAAACGTCAGTTTGTAATGTGTGTGCGGGTTGTTGGATTCAGCCACGGATGCTCCGATTATTCCGAACATGGCGCCGGCCATAGCCGCTTTGTCTTTCCATTGCTGGAAATGGCGTATTTCTATTGTCCGCTCGCCGGGTTTTACGTCCACGTATTTGGGAAATCCTTTCATGTAGCTTCCCACGCTTAGCGAATCTACACGCACCAGCAACGCCATTTCCGACGTCTTTTTCTTTTTCAGTTGAAGTTTGTGCGTTCCCTGATGGACGCGGGCAACGTCGGTAGCCGTCAGTTTGTCTCCCCGATAGCCTTTTGTGCTGCCGCAACTTGTGGATATTACAAGGCACGCGGCAAAAATTCCGGTGAATAAAAGTGTTTTAGTTTTCATGTGTTTATATTTTATTTTTTACATTATGGTCA
>JBGZJM010000264.1:0-2772 GCA_041848845.1 Petrimonas sp.
ATCGTAATTGAATGTCGGATGTTTAATTTGATATCCTTTTTTCACTCCCGGACCTAAAACAAATACAGGAACCGTCATTTCATCGCTATGAGGGCCTCCGTGACTCGTATTAAGCCCGCCGTGATCAGCAACGATAAAAATAAACGTCTTGTCAAAAAGTTCCGCTTTTTTCAAAGACTCTATAAAAATTCCGATAAGAGTATCCGTTTTTACCGTAGATTGAGCGTATACTTCCGACCGATATCCCGTACTGTGTCCGGCATGATCCTGATGATCCAAGTGCACGAACGTCAGGTTCGGTTTCTTTTCCACAATGAAATCGCACGCTTTCCGCGTTGCTTCATCTTCCGATTCGGCTGGGACACTCAGGTTGCAAACTCCTTTTTCTATCAAATCGCCGATGGTCCCCCAATGATAAACGGCTCCCAAAACCGCATCGGGATATTTCTCACGAATTTCCCCGAACATAGTAGGGAACAGTCCCTGCTCATTTTGAATCACTGGTTCCATGGGGCGGTTATTCACCCGCCAGTCATTGTCGCCCACACTATGGCGTTCGGGGGTCGTCCCGGTAAAAATAGTCGTCCACGAAGGAGCGCTCACGCTCGGCATAACGGTTCGGGCGTCTAAGGAATATGCTCCATTTTTCATCAAAAAATCGAAATTAGGCAACTCCTGTCCCATCGACAGGCCGTGAGCTCCCAATCCGTCGACCCCGATCACCAACACATGGGGCAATTCTTTCCCTTTCGCATTTTCCCGGACAGGAGAAATACAACCAAACAGTAAACCCAAACATGCGACAACCCTCAGATAATTCAAACACTTCATCTTATTTTACTTTTTTTAATTAGAGATTATTATATAAGACAATCTTGAGAAGAGATACCCTAAACAAATTTTAACGGATTACCCGTTTATCGATTTGACCGGTATTCATGTCTACCCGGATCGCTATAGACATGTCAGCGACAATCCTCTTTTAAGGGATTATTTCAACTGAGCACAAATTTACATATTTAACTACAATATTTCATTCAACTGTCCGATTATATGGATAATGATTTGTTTTCCACCGCAAAACTCCGCCGTTCACGTTGTGCTTGAAAAATTAGCGGCGCCATTCGGAAAAATCAAAAGAACGGGGGTTGGCTGTTCGGAAGAGATGTCTTATTTTTGCAGTTTCTATTACAACAAAAGTGAGCAACGAGAAACCCGACAAAACAACTACCCGCGATTTCACACAGGGAGGTATTTTCCGTCAACTTATCACCCTGGCGATGCCGTTAATGGCTGTCAGTTTTATCCAGATGACCTACAATATGGTTGACATTGTCTGGATCGGCCGCCTGGGCAGCAAATCGGTCGCGGCCGTGGGAACGGTGGGTATGTTGATGTGGATGATGAACTCCTTCGCACTCCTATCCAAGGTGAGCGCCGAAGTTTCCATCGGGCAGTCCATTGGTGCCAAAAGGCTGGATAAGGCTATGCTCTATGCTTCGCACACCACCACAATCGCCATTATTTCGGGTCTGGTCTTTGCCGCTTTCTTTCTCCTGTTTCCCCAACTCATCCTTTCTTTTTTCAGGCTGGAAACCGATATAACGCAGGAAGCCATTCGTTACCTGAACATTGTTACTTTCAGTGTGCCTTTCCTGTTTCTTATCCTGAATTTCTCGGGGATTTACATTGGAACCGGAAGAAGCGACATTCCCTTCTATTTTAATGCAGCAGGATTGGTTTTAAATATCGTGCTCGATCCCCTTTTCATTTTCGGGTTCGGATTTATTCCTGAAATGGGATCCCAAGGTGCCGCACTGGCCACCACGCTGTCGCAGGTAGTGGTATTTATGCTTTTTATCCGTCATCTACGAAGAAAAAACGGTGTTTTGGGACAATTCGCCTTCTGTGTAAAACTCCGAAAAAGTTACACGCTCAATATCCTGAAACTGGGAGTTCCCGTAGCGGCCATGAACGTCTTTTTTTCCATTATCAACATGAACCTCACCCGCATAGCTTCCATTCACGGAGGACACCTGGGAGTTACCAGCCAAACCACAGGCGGACAAATAGAAGGAGTTACCTGGAATACCTCACAGGGGTTTGCGACAGCCCTGGGTAGCTTTGTAGCACAGAACTTTGCTGCCGGCAAGATGGACAGAGCCCGCCATGCTTACCGGTACACATTAATGGCCATGATGGCTTTGGGGCTTGTAGTGACAACGTCGTTCATGTTGTTTGGCAGTGAAATTTTCTCGGTTTTCATACCCGAAAAAGAGGCCTATCTTGCCGGTGGCGATTATTTGTTCATCATAGGCATATCGCAATTGTTCATGATGCTGGAGCTGACCACGCAGGGCATGTTCAACGGAATCGGGAAAACCGCTCCTCCGGCCATCGTAAGCATCCTATTCAACACCCTGCGCGTTCCCCTGGCCGTGTTCCTGGCTTCTGCCATCGGCGTCAACGGCGTTTGGTGGGCCATTTCAACCACATCCGTTGTAAAAGGAATATGCTCGGCCACGTGGTATCATTTTTCACAGCGAAGATACAGGTAATTAACGACAACAAGAAAAACAGACAAATATGAAATCTCACGCAACATTCGTTCTCCTTATTTCAGCCTTGGTGCTGACTATGCAAGCTTGCTTCCCGCTGAAGCATGGCAACGAGAAAGAACAGAAAGTCCTTATCCGTACCACCGAAGGCGACATTACGCTGAAACTGTACAACGAAACGCCGATGCACCGCGATAATTTCATCAGGCTGATA
>JBGZJM010000265.1:0-7914 GCA_041848845.1 Petrimonas sp.
AAGTCAGAAGAAATGGGTACAGGTCAGCAGTGCCCCGTTGGGACGGGACAGGGCGTTGGGGAATACGCGTGCTGGATGGACGGCTCTGGAAACTGTTTTTCAGGATGCGGCCATGTGGCTGAAGATGGGGAAGCACGACGCCCTTTATCCGATGATGTACTACAAGGACCATCTTTTTTATCCGTTTGTGGACGATTGGCTGGAGAACGGAAACAGGCGCATCATCGTTCCGGGATTGGGTACTTATCAGATGATTGAGCTGGGATGGAACCGGCAGGATATCGTCAATCAGATGGATTATACAAGAAAGAACGAGTCGGCCGGGCAGGCATACTTCAGAACAGATAATGTGCTGTCGAACACAAAAGGGATCTTGAATACCCTGGAGCACTATTACCGTTATCCGGCAAAACTGCCTGCGATGACCTGGCTTTCGGATGAAATTCCTGAAGCACCGTACGACTTGACTGCCGAAAATGTAAACGGAAAACTTCTGCTGAACTGGAAAAGCGGTGATGCCGGGGCCCGGGTAACTTACAATGTTTACCGAAGTGAGTCGGAGGCCTTTGATGTAAACAAAGCCGAAAATATCCTCGCCACGGGGTTGAGAAAACCTTTTTTTGAGTACGCTGCTCCCGTGGATGAAAAGGGTTATTATTACTATGTAACAGTCTCAGACTCATATCATAACGAGAGTGAAATCTGTTATCCGGCATTTTTTGTTCATTCCGAAACGGTAAAATGAATTTAAATGCGTATCTTTAAAAAAATATCAAAAAAATAACTTCAAGCGATTGAAAAAAGAAATATTTTTGTACTATGGATAACAGCCAGAAATTGAGAAAACAGGTGAAGGAAGAGTTCATGCAGTATCTCTCCGACCGCAAGCACCGTAAAACTCCGGAGAGATTTGCCATACTCGATCATATTTACAACACGAAAGGACATTTCGACATGGATTCGTTATACAAATCCATGGTAGACGTGAATTTCCGCGTTAGCCGTGCTACCCTCTACAACACCATTGAACTGCTGCTCGATTGCGGACTGGTGGTGAAACATCAATTTGGCGGAAATATTTCAAAGTATGAGCGTGCTTACGGCAACGAAAATCACGATCACATTATCTGCACCAGTTGTGGTGAAGTCTGGGAATCCAAAAACGGCAACCTGTTTACTGCGGCACAGCAACGAAAGATTAAAAAATTTACCGTAAGTTACTACAGCATGTATATTTACGGGATTTGCAGTAAGTGTAGCCACGCCAGGAAAATTGCTTTGAGAAAACTGAATAAAGAAACAAAATAAGACATTCAGATATGCTATGTCTTGTAATTCTAAAGAAATAATATGAATGTAGATGTAATTTTAGGCCTTCAATGGGGCGATGAAGGAAAAGGAAAAGTAGTGGATGTGTTAACGCCCGATTACGACATTGTGGCTCGTTTTCAGGGCGGGCCAAATGCCGGTCATACGTTGGAGTTTGAAAATCAGAAATATGTACTGAGATCGATTCCGTCGGGAATTTTTCAACCGGGGAAAATCAACATTATCGGAAATGGGGTTGTGCTGGACCCGGCTCTGTTCAAGGCTGAAGTAGAAGCGTTGGAAGCATCGGGGCATGTACTCACCGACCGGCTGTATATTTCCAGAAAGGCACATTTGATTTTACCTACCCACCGGTTGCTTGATGAGGCTATGGAGCAAGCGAAGGGTGATTCAAAAATAGGGACCACCGGTAAAGGAATCGGTCCGACGTACACCGATAAAGTGAGCCGGAACGGCTTGAGGGTAGGAGATTTGTTCAACAATTTCGAGGAGAAATACAAAAAAGCCACGGCACGGCACATCGAGATGTTGGTGCAATACGATTTTGAGTACGACTTGGAAAAGATAGAAAGCGAATGGTTTGCGGGAGTCGAGAAATTGAAATCATTCCAGGTTATCGATTCGGAACATTTCATCAACAAGGCACTCGCATCGGGCAGGGGAGTGCTTGCCGAAGGAGCACAAGGATCCATGCTTGATATTGATTTTGGCTCCTATCCGTTTGTTACCTCATCCAACACCATTTGCGCCGGTGCCTGTACCGGATTGGGTGTTGCTCCCCGGAAAATCGGCGAAGTGTTCGGTATTTTTAAGGCATACTGCACCCGGGTGGGAAGTGGCCCCTTTCCTACGGAACTGTTCGATGAAGACGGACAGCAGATGCGTGATCTAGGCCATGAATACGGTTCCGTTACCGGACGTCCGCGTCGTTGCGGATGGATTGATCTGGTAGCGCTCCGCTATACGGTAATGCTCAATGGGGTGACCAAGCTGGTGATGATGAAAAGTGATGTGCTGGATACTTTCGAGACCATCAAGGTGTGCGTGGCTTACAACATCAACGGACAAGAAACCGAAGACTTGCCTTTCGACATTACGGGAAACATTGAACCTGTTTTTGTGGAACTGGCCGGCTGGAAGACCGATATGACAAACATGCAGTCGGAAGATGAGTTTCCCGAAGAATTTAACGCTTATCTTTCGTTTCTGGAAGAAGAGCTGGGTGTGCCTGTTGCCATTGTTTCCGTAGGGCCGAACAGAGCCCAGACAATCATCAGGTGACAAAAACTATACATCCATCCGTAGAAAACATTTTAGAGGTGTTTTACGTTAAACAAAAAACTAAATAAAAAAAGAATCGCATGAGTGCAGTATGGTTTCTATTAATTTTAATTGCTGTGGCAGGCTTTGGTGTACAAGCCATGCTCCAGAGCCGGTTTAAAAAATACTCAAGAATCCCCCTGAGAAACGGAATGACGGGGCGTGAGGTGGCGGAAAAAATGCTTCGCGACAACGGCATATACGATGTTCAGGTCATTTCGGTTCGTGGTCAGCTTACCGATCACTATAACCCCACCCATAAAACCATCAACCTGAGCGAACCGGTTTATGGGAGCAACAGTGTTGCTGCGGCCGCAGTGGCTGCTCATGAAACGGGGCACGCCTTGCAGCACGCCAAGGGGTATGCCCCCCTGAAAATGCGTTCGGCTTTGGTACCTGTTGTGAGTGCTTCTTCCAGGTGGGTTACGTGGATATTGCTGCTCGGAATCGTGACAGTATCTACCTTCCCGGCATTGTTGTGGATAGGAATCGGCTTGTTTGCCTTGACAACCCTGTTTAGTTTTGTGACGCTTCCCGTAGAAAAAAATGCGACCAACAGGGCGTTAAGGTGGCTAAGCAGCGCCGGTGTCACCGATGTGAGCAATCACTCGCAAGCCACCGACGCTTTGCGGTGGGCCGGATATACTTATGTTGTGGCTGCCTTGAGTTCGCTGGCAACCCTCTTGTATTACATCATGATTGCCTTGAGCGGGAGCAGGAGATAATGTCTTTATAGCTGGCCGGCAAACAATATGGAATGGAGCCGTCTCGCTTTGAGACAGCTCCTTATTTGTTTACCCTGAAATTAACCACGCTGCAATGAAAACAATATTAATAACAGGCGGGTCGGGCTTGATAGGAAGAAAATTATCGCGGTTGCTTGTTGAAAAGGGGTACAAGGTGATTTGGCTTAGCCGTGAGCGATATGTGAAAGCCGAGATACCCCGGTACAGGTGGGACTATCGTCGAAACGAGATAGAGAAGGAGGCCGTGGAACAGGCCGATGTCATTGTCCACCTGGCCGGATCGAATATAGGAGAGGACGCGTGGACAAGGCAGAAAAAACAGGATATCGTGGAGAGCCGCGTTCAAACCGCGCAATTGTTGCTGGACACGGTGAAATTGATGGATAAAAAACCTGAAGCTTTTATCTCGGCCTCGGCAATCGGCTATTACGGATTGAAAATAACCGAAAATCTGTACTCGGAGGAGGATCCTTCCACCGAGAACGATTTTCTGAGCCGGACCTGCCGTAAATGGGAGAATGCCGCTCTCCGTTTCCAGGAAGAGCTCAATATCCGGACGGTCGTGTTGCGTACGGGATTCGTGATTTCAAAAAACAGCGATCCCTTCAGGAAGATGGTGCTGCCCACCCGTTTGGGGCTGGGTGCACCCATCGGAAGCGGCAGGCAATACTTGACGTGGATACATATCGATGACCTTTGCCGTATGTATTTGAAAGCAATTGAAGATACAGGTATGAAAGGCGTGTACAATGCCGTTTCGCCTGAATTCATCAGGAATGCCGATTTCATGTATACGTTGGCAAAAGCGATGAGAAGGCCGTTTTTTATGCCGCACGTGCCGTCGTTTTTCATGCGGTTACTCATGGGCGAGGCTGCCGGTATGATTCTGGGGGGAAGCCGTGTTTCATCCCGGAAAATCCGGGATGCCGGTTATGAATTCCGGTACGATACTTCGGAGGAAGCGATTAAAGCTTCGTTGAAAGCCATAAGGGAGAAGGAGGACAAAAAAAGAAAAAGAAATTAGCCGATGCCTTCGATAATCCACTCGCCGCGGTTGTCGTAAATGCCCACCAGTCCATCCCCGGGTGCGCGTGCCAATGAGAAAAGTTCTATTCCCGCGTGTGAGGTGTGAGTCGCCTGGCTTCGCCACCCGTGGCCCGGACCGTCCGGATATCGCCGAATATATATTATGAGCACGCCAGCAAAATCTCCCGCGCCACGTCGCCGGTCACGTTTTGGTTTTCCCCGAACGCCACGCCACGGTCGTTAAATCGTTTGGCGATGGTTTCGATGGTCTCTTTACCGATGTTCTCTTCCGATAGCCGGGTAGTCAGGCCCAGCGAACGGTAAAATTCTTCTGTTTTTTCGATGGCTTTATCCACGCGTTCCTGTTCGCTGCCCCCGGTGATTCCGAAAATACGCTCGCCGTACTGCAGGAGTTTTTCGTGTTTTTGCCCTTTCAGGACGCGAAGGGTGCCGGGCATCACCATGGCAAGCGAATGTCCGTGTGTGATGCCGTGCAACGCGGTAAGCTCGTGCCCGATCTGGTGCGTGGCCCAATCCTGCGAGATACCCATCCGGATAAAATCGTTAAGAGCCAGGGTGGCTGCCAGCATATAGTCGGCCATCAGGTCGTAATCGCAAGGGTTTTCCCTTATTTTCGGAGCAATCTCCATGATCGACAACAATACCCCTTCGGCCCACCTGTCCATCAGCCGCGATTGTCCCGGCGTGGTAAGGTATTGCTCCAGCACGTGCGTGTAGGCGTCGGCAAGTCCGCAAGCCACCTGATGCCTGGAAAGGGAGTAGGTGACTTCCGGATCGAGGATGGAAAACTGCGGATAATCACCGCCGAAAGCGAATTTCTCCCGGGTTTCGGCGCGGGAGATAACGGCGCCGCCGTTCATTTCCGATCCTGTAGCCGGTACCGTAAGGACGGATGCGAAAGGAATTTGCCTTTCAGCAACACCCTTCAGCACGATGTCCCACGCGTCTTCGTCCGACGCGATCCCCGCGGCAACCAGTTTTGTCCCGTCCAGCACGGATCCGCCGCCTACGGCCAGCAGGTAATTGATGTTCTCGCTTTTTCCCACTTCTATGGCTTTTCGCAGCGTTTCCACGCGCGGATTGGGTTCGATTCCCCAGAACTCTATGAATTTGCGGCCTTTCAACGCGGTCTTCACCTGGTCGTATATGCCGTTTCGGGTAACGCTTCCGCCTCCGTAGGTGATCATCAGGTTGACCTCGGCAGGGATCAGTTCGTTTAATCCGGCAATTTGTCCTTTCCAGAAAACAAGCTTGGTCGGGTTTTGAAAGATAAAATTTTTCATACGGTTATTCAGTTTTTTATTCGTTTGTAAATCAATTTGGTTGTTGTCCATTCATTGTGCCGGGTTTATTCAGCATGACGGCGAACGGCTCCGTGGATGTCAAAATTAAGAAAAAATATTCAAACGGTTACCCGTTGAACAAGTGTAATTAGGGTTTGCTGAATAAGTTTTATGCCACCTTGACCATTTTATATTGTAATGAAATGTTTTCAGTCAGTTTTAGTTGAAAATAAATATACAAAAATCGTTCTTTGAAAAATTGCCAAAAAATATCCTCCATTGCTCGCAGGATATTCATTACAAATACAATAGATGCTACCCAACTTTCGTGAGTATCAGCTAAACGTGCCATAATTTTATTCGGATCGTAACCGGCTTTTCCTTGTCCGAACTTGCCTTCAATGTGATTACGTGTTCTTTGAGATATTTTCTGTTGTTTCGAGACATGTAAATATCATCAGTCTGTACAAGCTCAGGATAAAATCCGTAGAATTTTTTATAAGCCTCTACTTGGGCTTGAAGGAAATTGCCTTTGTTAAACGCCTCAAAATCAAACTGATTTATCCGGGTATAACCATTTATCAAGCTGACATTGATTTTAGACCCAAATTCAACTTTCTTGCCCTCCTTGCCTCGAACAATGGGACGAATAAAAGGTTGATGAATGGAGACGATGCGATGCTCAATACTGTTAGTGCCGGTTCGGTACATCTGTTCCTGCTGGCGGTAGAGTTCCTGTATGGTTTCCCAATATATCAGTTCGCGTTTGTCTCTCTTTTCTAAGTGATTTATTATCAGAGCTCCGATAACGATGCGTGCATCTATGCTACCTGCACCCATATTGGTAGAAAAGGTTTGCGCATAAACCTCGGCCAACTTGTCCCAATCAAGCATTTTAGCCATTTTAACCCAACGGTTATTCGGGTCAAGTTTACTTTCAAAGTCGGTATGAAAGTCGAAAATTGACAACTGTTTTTGTGAACGATATTTGAACATGAATGCAAGGTTTTTTGATATAAAGTTAAACCCAAACCCTAAATTTTTAGGGAATAGATTTGTTATTAACTCTCTTATTTACAGTGATTTATAAATAAATATTCAATTTCCCTAAATAGGTAATATCTATTTTTAGCCAAATATATGAATATCAGTTGTTTACAATCTTATATTACCTAATTTATTAGGGTTTGGGGTTAAATAAATCCTTGCACTTATACAAGAAAGAAATGACGTATTTTACTCTGTATCAAAAAAAAGAACTTATTCGGCAGGTCCTGCTTATGTGCCTAAAATATGGAAAAACGGCCTCAACAAGGTTATTAGACAGGGAAACAAAGGGATTTATAGAGGAAATATAGAGGGAATTATTATTGGTGTGTGAAGTGGGTTTCTTAGGATTCCTTTAAGTGGAAAGGAAAGGACAAGAATGCAAAAAGAGCTGAAAAGGATCTTCAATCTAATTTTTCACCATCTTTTCATCCATATCATCCTGTATATATTTCAATTCATAATATTCATCACCTTTTTTTGTGACTATATTAAATGTACAGTTCACCTCTTTAAGATAATTTCTTATTTTGTTGATCGTACTCATTAAGTTTTGATTGGCGGTATATTGATTGTCAGCCCATAGTGTTTCTTTCAGTGTGTCTTTCTCGACTCTGTGTTCATCACTCCGGAGAAACATCAAAAGTATTTCGGCGGGTTTCTTAGTTAGAGCGACAATTTTTCTCTTTTGTCCGATTAATTCACGTTTATGCGAATCAAAAACAGTTATGCCAATACAATAATATCTTCCTCGTTTCACGATCTTATCGGGTTTTATCTTCCTTTTCTCGATGGATAAATAAGCGATCACTCCTAACATTAAAATTTCCATGAAGAGCAGTACCGGCAATATACTTTTAGACATCAACTTGAATACAACAGAAGGTGAATAGAAAACAAATCCCTCATAGTCAATTTCATCGAAAAATCCACCTTTCACAACCGGAATGCGGTAGTATGAAGCAAGTTGGGTTGTGTCTCCACTTGTTTGTAGGTTATGTGCATGCCTTATTAGAACAACAGAAGCCTTTTTCAGTCCGTTTTCCCGTAGGTTTGAGTCGAAAATTTTTTGTAACTCCTGCGGTTGAAGACGTTTCTGAAGCAACAAATAGGTTTGCGAATCTTTAAATAGTTCCAATCCC
>JBGZJM010000266.1:0-3603 GCA_041848845.1 Petrimonas sp.
AAACTTCAGCCGTAACGGACGGGACTGAACCGAGGGAGAAGAACTGGGCCGTTTGATGGCGAAGCGTACTGTCCTGGGTCGGGAAAAGAAGCATTACGGCTGCAATAACCGCTGCTACGGCTGCACCAATGCCCGCTTTCCTGACAATGGACTTCTTGCTGCCTTCCGGTATTTCAATTAACTGCGCGGCCGGCCGCAGTTGAATCACGGGTTTTAACGAAGCACTGGAAAGCCCAAAGTGTTCGGGCCGCACAAAAGCTTTTGACTGATAAACAAACCGCTGGTCATCCACCATCCGGAAACTTCCCAGATCGCCCAGATCGACAACGTTCTCGGAACGTAACAGGTTTTTAATCTGCCGCACGGCGTCATTGATCTTTTGTGTGGCGTTTTCAAAAGAAATGCCGTCGGCACGCATGTAAGACTCCACCAATAATCCGTCGTTGTGCGATAGTTCACGGTTAAATACCAGTTCGCACTCGGGGGGATTGAAGACCGAGAGCCCGTTTCTGCGGGTAGGAGCCGTATTCACAACAAATCCTCCCAATGAAGGAACAATTACACAATTGTGTGTATGTAAAAGATATTCTATATGGGAAATCAGCTGGTTCATAACACAAAGATAAAAAATGATTCTGGATTTGAAAATTTATTTTCTTATTTTTGTCTGATTGTGTTCCGCAAAATCTTTCCAACTCTTGTATTTAGGCCCATCGGATTGAACACCCAAAGACTGATAATAGTGGCACATGGCCGCAGCCAGACCGTCGGTGGCATCCAGTTGGGGAAGCATGTTCCCGTCAGGGATTTGCAGAATCTTTTGCAGCATGTACGCCACCTGTTCTTTTGCCGCACGTCCATTACCGGTAATGGACATTTTTATTTTCAACGGAGCGTATTCAAAAATGGGAACATCACGCGCTATGGCCGCTGCCATGGCTACCCCCTGTGCACGTCCAAGCTTGAGCATGCTCTGTACGTTTTTGCCGTAAAAAGGCGCTTCAATCGCCAGCTCATCGGGTAAATATTCTTCGATCAGGCCGACAACCCGTGAATAAATTTTTGCCAGGCGAAGGTAATGGTTTTCATATTTGTCAAGCCGCATGACACCCATGGCCTCGAGTGACGGTTTGTTCCCGAGTACCTTGAGAATACCGTATCCCATAACTTGTGTTCCCGGGTCAATGCCCAGGATGATTCGTTCTTTTATCGGCGGTTGTTGTGTCATAGATCGATGGGTTGCAAGAGTGTTGCAAATCCCTGAATGTTTTGTTCAAACCTTGTTGTTGTTAAAAAATAGAGTTCTCTTCCTACCGTTTGGTTCCACTCCTCCAGGGCCTCAATCGTGTCGGATTTAAACTCCAGGGCATAGGAGGCATCCTCGTTGTCGTCTTTAGTGAAAACGCGCGCAAGCCTCGGTTCTTTCATGGCATGGTTTTGGATGGATACAGGGATATATTCGTTCCGGATAAAGTCCAGAAACTTGTGCTGTAATTCTTTCGGAACGCTAAAAGTAGTGTTATAAATAATCATTTTGTTCTTTTCTGTAAATTTACTTTTCGAATACCGTTGCAAATTTAAATAAAAACTCTATCTTTGCAAACCGAAACAAAAAGCATGGGGGATTAGCTCATCTGGCTAGAGCGTTTGACTGGCAGTCAAAAGGTGACCGGTTCGAGTCCGGTATTCTCCACGATGATAACTGATTATCAACAATATACATGTAAATGGGGATAAAAAGGGGGGATTTTTAAAAAATCACCCTTTTTTTATGTAAGTTTGTATCAAAATAGGAAACGCCTTGCAAAAGATTTCTGCCGATAGATGAAAATCAAGATATTCGAATTTAACCCATTGGGAGTCAACACCTACGTGTTATACGACAGAACGGGTGAGTGTATTGTTGTGGATGCATCCTCTTTTTTCCCCGATGAGAATGAGCTGCTGCTTAATTTTATACTGGATAACAACTTGGTTGTCAAACACCTTGTCAACACTCATTTGCATTTTGATCATATTTTCGGGGTGAATTTTTTAGCATCGCAATTGGGTGTGAAACTCCTGGCGCATCGGGACGATATGGTTTTGCTTGAAAACCTCTCGCAGCAACTTCAGCTGTTTGGATTCAACACAAATGTGGATTACCGGCCCGAGATCGGCGGTTTTCTTGCTGAAGGCGATGTGATTTCTTTTGGAGAACAACAATGGAAGGTTTTGCACGTCCCCGGACATTCTCCCGGAAGTATTGTCCTGTACAACGAAAAAGAGAAGCTTGCCCTGGCTGGAGATGTGCTTTTCCACGGAAGCATCGGACGTACCGACCTGCTCGGGGGAAACTTCGAACAGCTTGCCGGGGGTATCCGGACAAAACTCTTCACCCTTCCCGATGATACGGAAATTTACCCGGGACATGGCCCCAAAACGACCATCGGACAGGAGAGAAGATACAACCCTTTTGTTGGGACGGGGAGTTAGGGACAAGGGTGAAAAACAAAGGATAAGGAGCTAAGATGCTCTTAATTCTTAATTCTTAATTCTTAATTCTTAATTTGTAATTTGTAAATCATAATTAAACTTTAAACAAATAACTATATGGAAATGGAGCGTTTTAAAACCCGTCATATCGGGATCAAGCCGGAGGACCTGGACAGCATGTTGCAGACCGTAGGAGTCTCTTCCGTCGACGAACTGATCGATCAAACTATTCCGGCGGATATCCGGCTAAAGAAACCTTTATCACTGCCCAAAGCACAATCCGAAATGGAGTACGCCGAAGAGATCGGACGTATTGCCTCGGCAAACAAAATTTTCACGTCATACATCGGTATGGGATGGTACGATACCGTTACGCCTGCTGTTATTTACCGCAACGTATTTGAAAATCCCGTATGGTACACCTCCTATACGCCGTACCAGGCCGAGATCTCGCAGGGAAGACTCGAGGCGTTGCTTAATTTTCAAACGGCAATGAGCGAACTGACCGGCCTGCCCCTGGCCAATTGTTCGCTGCTGGACGAAGCTACTGCAGCTGCAGAAGCAGCAACAATGATGTACGGGTTGCGAAGCCGCGATCAGGTGAAAAATAACACGGAAACCCTTTTTGTTGATCAATACATTTTCCCGCAGACACTGAGTGTCTTACGCACGCGAATGGGAATGGCGGGCATCGAAATTGAAGTGGGGGATTACAAATGTTTCGATGCGGACAAAAAATATTTTGGAGCCATCGTACAGTATCCCAACAGCAACGGAAATGTGGAGGATTACCGGAGTTTTGTGGAAAAAGCACACGCATCGGATTGCAAAGTGGCTGTTGCCGCAGACCTGATGTCGCTCGTATTGTTACCGCCTCCGGGTGAGTGGGGTGCTGATATTGCTTTCGGCAGCAGCCAGCGATTCGGGATTCCCATGTTTTTCGGTGGTCCCTCGGCTGCTTTTTTTGCCACGCGCGATGAGTATAAACGCAGTATGCCGGGGAGGATCATTGGCATATCGAAAGACGTTTACGGCAAGGATGCGCTGCGCATGGCCCTGCAAACACGGGAACAGCACATCAAGCGCGAAAAGGCCACGTCCAATATTTGTACCGCTCAGGCATTGCTG
>JBGZJM010000267.1:0-4470 GCA_041848845.1 Petrimonas sp.
GATTGCAACGCATTTCTGGGAGGAATCCTTAAAAATTACGGCACCAACCTGCTGTTGTCGGAAAAAAGCCGCATTACCGTTGCCGAAGCCGATGAGTATGACCGTTCCTTTCATTGGCTGCAACCCTGGATTGCGGTTATTACATCCGCCGATCCCGACCACCTGGATATTTACGGAACGCCCGAAGCCTACCGCGAAAGTTTTGAGCATTTCACATCGCTTATCCGGAAGAACGGATACCTGATCCTGAAGAAAGACGCGCCGCTAACACCAAGAACGGATGCAACGGTGACAGTCTTTACCTATTCCGAATCGGAAGGCGATTTCCACGCTGAAAATATCCGCATCGGTAACGGGGAAATCACGTTCGACTTTGTGTCGCCCGATAACCGGATCACCGGTATACAGCTGGATGTGCCCGTGAAGGTGAACATCGAAAACGCGGTGGCCGCAATAGCCGCGGCCGTCCTGAGCGGCGTCAATCCCGACGAGGTGCGTGCGGCAATGAAAACTTTCGGGGGCGCGAAGCGCCGGTTCGATTTTCAATTGAAAACTCCCAACCTCGTTTTTATCGATGATTATGCGCATCATCCGCAAGAGTTGACAGCATCCATCCGCTCGATCAGGCAATTGTATCCCGACCGGAAAGTTACCGGTGTTTTTCAACCCCACCTTTACACGCGCACGCGCGACTTCGCCGATGATTTCGCCCAAAGCCTCTCGCTGCTCGACGACGTGATCCTGCTCGATATTTATCCGGCGCGGGAGGAACCCATCCCGGGAATCACTTCCGAAATTATCTTCGATAAGATCACATCGAAGGAAAAGGTGCTTTTAAAAAAAGCCGAGCTGCTCGATTTCTTGGAGAACAAGGAGTTGGATGTTTTGGTTACATGGGGTGCGGGAGATATAGAACATTTGTTGCCTGCGATTAAACAATTGTTAGAAAAAAGAAGTATCGGAAAATAAATCCGATACAATTTGTATCTTTGCGTAAATGAAAAAGTTTTTCATCATATTGGTTGCGTTGTTGATAACCGGTTATCTTATATTTTCGGCTATTTACTTCAATGACTCGTCGCGGAACGTGGTGTGCAATAAGTTCGAGGTTGTCGTAAAAGACAGTTCGCACACCCGGTTTATCCACCAAAAAGACATCGAGGATTTGCTGAAAAGAAAAAAAGTTTATCCCGTAGGTAAAACCCTGGACGAAATCAATACGCTGGAAATTCTGGATACGATACTGACCAACAGGTTGGTGAAGTCGGCGCAAGTGTTTACCGCGCAAAACGGGACGATTGTTGCGAATATTTATCAACGCGAACCGGTTCTGCGGATTATCTCCGACACAAAGGGGAGTTTTTATATCGATGACAATCGGGAGCGGATGCCCGTTTCATCCCATTTTACGGTATATGTTCCCCTGGCTACCGGAGCCATTGATGAAGAATTTGCCCGGAACGAGCTGTACGACTTTGCTGAGTTTCTGAACGAAAATCCCGAATGGAGCGCATGGATCGATCAAATTGTGGTGAAACCCGACAAAGACGTGGATTTGATTCCTCGTGCCGGAGATTTCAGGATCGCCTTTGGGAAATTAGAAAATTATCCCGAGAAATTCGGACGGTTTGCCTTGTTCATCGAGAAAGGATTGAATGTGGTGGGTTGGAACAGGTATTCGGAAATAAGTTTGAAATACGACAACCAGGTGGTTTGTACGAAAAAATAGAATATATGACTCAATCAGGATTTATAGCCGCCATCGATTTGGGAACTTCCAAAATTACCGGCATTATCGGACGCAAAAACGAAAGCAACGTTATTTCCGTTTTGGAGTGTGTGTCTTTGCCCTCGGAGAACAGTATCCGTCGGGGGACAATTTATAACATTGATAAGGCGGGTGGAGTTGTAAGAAAACTGGTAAGCATGCTCGAGAACGCGCTGGGCAGGAAAATCGGGAAGGTGTACGTCTCGCTGGGAGGACAATCGGTGCACACGGAAGTGATCCGGGAGATGAAACAGCTCTCTTCTTCCGGCATCGTTACCGAAGAGGTGGTGGAACAGCTCCGGAATGCGGCCGAAAAGTACAAGCCCGATATGCAGCGAAAATACGCTATTGCCGATGTGGAATATTTTTTGGACGAGAAACCCGAGAAAAATCCGGTTGGGGTAACCTGCTCCATCGTAGAGGCGGAATACCAGATTGTGGTGGGGCGCCCCAACCTGGCGTCCAACATCGAGAAAACCATCGTCGAGAAGGGACACCTGCAAATTGCCGGTTACATCGTTAATCCGCTTGCTGCCGCAGCCATAACTCTTACCGAGGAGGAAAAAGAGTTGGGGTGCGCATTTGTCGATTTTGGTGCCGGAACGACTACGTTATCCATATACAAAGGAGGCCTTTTGCGCCGTATGGTGACCATACCCTTTGGCGGGAGAAGCATCACCCGGGATATTGCGGAACTCAATTTTGTGGAAAGCGATGCGGAGCAATACAAGATAAAATTCGGTAAAGCCCGCGAAAACAACGAAAGTTCGCTTTTCTCTTCTCCCTTTTCATCAAAACCCGATATCGACCTGGTGGAGTTGAACAAGGTCATTGTGATGCGTCTTGACGAGATCACGGCCAATATCAGGGAACAGATCCGGCTTTCCGGATATCAGGAACAACTGGGTGCGGGGCTTGTTGTCACGGGTGGTGCGTCGCAACTGAGAAATCTGGAAGAGTATTTGAGTCAACAGCTCGATTTACCTGTCCGCAAGGCATCCTCCCGGAAGACCCTGGTGAACAACACGCCGGAATTCGCCAATGATCCTGCCCTGACTTCAGCGTTGGGAATGCTTTTGCTGGCCAGTGAAAATTGCGAGAAAACGGTTGAAGAATTCGAAGATGAGGAATCCTCCGACCAAAAGTCGAAAGGATCGGTCTGGAGTAATTTCTTTGGAGACCGGGACAAGGGGGACAAAGGCAAGGCGCAAAAAGAGAAGGAAAGCAAGGGTAAAAAAGAGAAATCCATCAACCTGGGCGGAAAGATGAAAAACATGTTTTCCACCATGTTTGAGGAAGAAGACGATGATCAGTGAACGAAAAAATATTTCCAACAATGGATACCGATATATTGGATTTTCAGATAAACAGCCGTACCGAAGCGATTATTAAAGTTATCGGTGTGGGCGGTGGCGGCGGAAATGCCGTAAACCACATGTTTAAAGAAGGCATACACGATGTTTCCTTCGCGCTTTGCAATACCGATAACCAGGCCCTGTTAAGCTCGCCTGTGCCCGTGAAAATACAGCTGGGCGAACAAACCACGGGAGGATTGGGCGCGGGGAACAAACCCGAGGTGGCCCGGCGGGCCGCTGAAGAGAGTATCGACCTGATTCAGGATTTGCTGAGCGACGGTACCCGTATGGCGTTCATCACAGCCGGAATGGGCGGGGGAACCGGAACCGGGGCTGCTCCCGTTGTGGCGCGTATCGCCAAGGATATGGGTATTCTCACGGTGGGAATCGTTACCATTCCTTTCGTTTTTGAAGGACAGCGTAAAATTGTGCAGGCGTTGAAGGGCGTGGAACAGATTGCTGCCAATGTGGATGCCTTGCTCGTGATCAACAACGAGCGTTTGCGGGATATCTACCACGACCTGACGATGCTCAATGCCTTTGCCCGGGCCGATGACACGCTGGCAACCGCCGCCAAGAGCATTGCCGAGATCATCACGATACACGGACATGTAAATCTCGATTTTGCCGACGTGGAAACCACCTTGAAGGACGGCGGTGTGGCCATTATGAGCCGCGGCATCGGTTCGGGTAAGGATCGTGTGAACAGGGCCATCGAGGATGCCATAAATTCGCCGTTGCTCAACAACAACGATGTTTTCAGTGCGAAAAAGATATTGATCAACCTCTCTTTTGACGAGGAAAATCCGCTTATGATGGAGGAGATGAACGCCCTGCACGATTTTATGTCGAAATTCGGCCACGAGATCGAGGTTATCTGGGGTGCCGCCGTGGAAAAAGATTTGGGGGAAGAGGTCAAGGTCACGTTACTGGCTACCGGGTTCTCCATTATGGATGTTCCCGGAATCGAAGAGCAGCACAAGGCGCAAACGAAAGCGGAAGAGTTGGAAAGAAAAATCAAAGAAGATCAGAGGCGGCAAGAGGAGGAGGATGAGCAGAGACTCATCGATAAGTATTACGGGACATTGGGATTGAAAATGCTTTCCTCCGCCAATTATAAATTCGAACCCTTTATCCTTACCATGGACGAACTCGACGACGACAAGGTGTTGGAGGCACTTGAAAAAACGCCGGTATTCAAGCGCGACCGGGATTTCAATCCGCGATTATTCAAGACAGAGACCCGCTCGGCGACATCGTTGTTCGATTAGCGGAGGGGAAAGAACAAGCCTTGACGTTGAAACATTGAATTTTTAAACTTTTAAACTTTATACTTTATACTTTATA
>JBGZJM010000268.1:0-4979 GCA_041848845.1 Petrimonas sp.
ATAAAACCGACCGCCCGGTGTTCGAGATACCGGTCTCGGAACTGCCGGCCGGAATCTATTTCGTGCGCGTGATAAAAGACGGCAAGACATATACGGAAAAGCTGATGAAGAAATAATGGAAAGAGATGTTAAAATCCTCCTCTCCGTGCAACGTTTTTACCCTTCTTGCATCTTATAAGTAAACGGCTGTTTTTTTAAGAATATGTTTTTGATATTGTGCTGAAAATAATTTACTTTTACAACAAAATCCGATAAAAACACGCGCGCTATGAAAACCGATACGCAGCCATACTGTCGATTTTCTGCCGGCAACCACATTTGCGAGGCGGGCAGAGAGAACTCAATCCGTATTGTAACTTATTTAAATTTTGGGAATTATGAAAAGGAAAACAATTTTATTTAGCGTAATCGCCCTGTTTCTGCTGATAGGAGGAATGGGGTGTGAGAAAGAATTATCGGATACCGAGCTTATGAAACAGCAAATAATCGGCACATGGGAATGGACTGTTTCCTATGGTGGCGTAATAGGAGAACAAAAACCCCTTCCGGGGGAGAAACTCGAACTAACATTTACCGATAATCGAGTATTGGCTACCCACAACATGGAAATTATCGACGATAAACCGGTGATTATCGATAATAAAAAAATATTGCAAGATGGAAGTTATGTCCTCTGTAAAGAAAAAGATAAATTTTATATAACCATAACCCCGAAAGAGGGGGCAGGGGATTTGCTGTACTTAGCAGGTAAAGGAGAAATTCTTTTAGATCAGATTGACGGTTATCTTATTTTTCCTTTCTCCATAGGTACAGCACAATTTAGTACCGTTTATAAAAAAGTGAACGAATAATCCAACTTTAATAAAAATCAAACAATATGAAAAACAAAATTTTATCCGTAATAAGCGTATGGCTTATTGCCTTGCATGTGCTTAATGCCCAGGTTGTTTTGCAAAAACAGACAGCGCGTGACGGAATCGTAACCTCTCTGAGGTTTCGGACAGACACTGTGCCTGTTACCATGAGTAAAGCAAAAGAGGTACTGAACTCAATAAACAAAATGCAGGCCGCTGATGAATGGCGTATGGAGAAGTCCGACATAGATAAACAGGGAACAAGGCACCAATATTATCTGCAATATCATAAGGGCGTCCGGGTTGCCTATGGCACGTATTCCATGCATGGTAACGGCAGAGAACAGCTCGAATCGGCCATCGGTAATTTCCAAAAAATTGACCAAGTAAATACCACCGCCCGATTGTCGGAATCCGAAGCGTTGCAGCACGCCATGAAACATATCGGAGCAGAGCTGTATAAATGGCAAATTCCGGAAGAAGAGCACTGGATAAAAGAGTATTTGAACGATACGTATTATCCCCAGGGAGAAATGGTAATTGTAAAAGATATTCTTCAGGGTAGTAATCAATACCGCTTGGCTTATAAATTCGATATTTATGCCCATAAGCCGTTAAGCCGATATATGGTATATGTGGATGCCATCGACGGAAGAATTTTGGATAAGGATTCACGGATACATCATACCAACACTCATGGAACGGCCGTAACCCGGTACAGCGGCACCAGAAATATTATCACGGATTCGTTCAGTGGAGGTTTTCGCTTGCGTGAACTACGGAATGGCGTACGGATTGAAACCTACAATATGAATAATACCGGCACATATTCCCAAACCGATTTTGTTGATAATGACAACAACTGGGTTGAACACGACAATGCAAACAGAGACAACGCTGCCTTAGATGCCCATTGGGGTGCTGAAATGACTTGCGACTATTTTCGTCAGGTACATGGTAGAAACAGTTACAATAATAGTGGTGCCCCTCTGCTAAGTTATGTAAATGCAAATCTGGTAGCATTAGGCTATCCGAATAACGATAACGCATTTTGGGATGGGAGCAGGATAACATACGGACGTGGAACGAATTTTGATCCATTTACTACGCTTGATATTTGCGCCCATGAAATTGCTCACGGTGTAACCGGCAATACCGCCCGTCTTGTCTATCGCAAAGAGTCGGGCGCTATCAACGAGGCTTTAAGCGATATTTGGGCAGCCTGTGTTGAAGCTCGAAGTGCGCCGGAAAAACAACGCTGGTTGATGGGAGAAGATATTGGTGCCATGCGTTCAATGAGCAATCCCAACCAATTCAATCATCCTGACACCTATCTGGGTACAAACTGGATTAATACAAACAACTGTACTCCTACATCGGGGAACGATTACTGCGGTGTCCATCGTAACAGCGGAGTAATTAATCATTGGTTCTTTTTGCTCTCGGAGGGAGGAACGGGCACCAATGATATCGGAAACTCCTTTTGGGTAGGGGCTATCGGTATGGATAATGCCGCAAGAATTGTGTATCGGACACAAAGCGTGATTTTGCAATCAAGTGTTGAGCAGGAAATTAGCATTGCGCAATTTAGAGAAGCCACGATTACTGCCGCTTCCAATATCTTTGGAAACAATTCCAACGAAGTTGCGCAGGTTACCAATGCCTGGCATGCCGTAGGAGTAGGAAATAGGTATCAATACCGAATCTCCGGCCCCTCCGTGGTCTGCGACCAGGCGACCTATACGGTAGAAAACCTGCCGCCGGGAGCAACAGTGCAATGGAGCGCGAGCAACAACAGCATGACGTTGCAGTCGGGACAGGGAACGGCAACGGCCGTGTTCCGGCAGACCGGAATTACCAACGGAGAGATACGAGCCGCAATCAACTTTAACGGAACCGTAATTGCCAATCTGGCACAGCCGGTAACTATTTGCCAGCCCTCCCTCTCCGGCCCCTCCGTGGTCTGCGACCAGGCGACCTATACGGTAGAAAACCTGCCGCCGGGAGCAACGGTGCAGTGGAGTGCGGGCAATTCTCTAACGTTGGTTTCACAACAAGGAAACACCGCTACGTTTACACGCAATGGAACAAGCAGCGGGGTGAATGCATTACATGCAAATATTGTAATAAATAATACAATTATTCCTATCAACAGACAAATATGGATTGGAAAGCCTTCACAAATCAAGACTATCGGAGGATTCTCTCGACTTATTAAAGCGGGGGGGAAAAAGGTTTTTTATATCGATATTCCTCAAGAGCAAGATGTAAATTACTATGAATGGGAGTTTGTAGGTGGATATATTATCTCAGGAAATGGTACGAATAGAATTACGGTTGAAATACCGAACGTAATAAGTAAAGATCCGTATATTAACGGCGAGAATGAATATTATGTTACCGTGACATATGGAAATTCTTGTGGAAACTATACTGTAACAAATACAGGAATTATTCTCTCGAAAACAAAACCTGCCTTCTCCCTCTCCCCCAACCCTGCCACGGATGTGGTTACCGTGCAGCTGAGCGAAGCGGCGGGCGGCCCGGAGAGAGCGCAGACGGCAGGCAGGATCGCCCTTTCGGGCGTTTGCGAAATACAGCTCTGGAGCGCGACAACCATGCTGCGAAGTTATAAAACCGACCGCCCGGTGTTCGAGATACCGGTCTCGGAACTGCCGGCCGGAATCTATTTCGTGCGCGTGATAAAAGACGGCAAAGCGCATACGGAAAAGCTGCTGAAGAGATAACCGGAAGAAATGTTAAAACCTGTTTTCCACACAGTGTTTTTCCGTTTTTTCACCTTATAGACAGGAAGTTGTTTCTTAACTGCTATTCTGCCCGAAACTTCGTCGCGAGTGAACAAAGCGGGATTAATAACCGCCAGGTGCGAACAGGCCTGTGGAAATGAGTATGAGAATGTCACCTTTCCGTCAACTCTCCCCGCAACGAAACCGACATCAACCGCCTTACCTGCTCGGGGGGTTTGCCGTTGCCCTGTAGAATCATCAACTTGGCCAAAGCGGCTTCCGTGGTGATGTCGTGTCCCGAAGCGACTCCCAGTTTCTCCAAATGCTGGCCCGTTTCGTACCGGTGCATTTCCACGTTGCCGTACAAGCACTGTGTTACATTCACGATAACAATCCCCTTGCCTATCGCTTCGCGCAGCGCCTCTATAAACCACCGGTCGGTAGGCGCGTTCCCCGAGCCGTAAGTTTCCAGCACAACGCCCCTCAGGCCGGGAACCGAAAGGATCGACCTCACCACACTTTCCTGAATACCGGGGAATAATTTCAGGATAGCAACGTTGTTATCGAGCCTGAAATTGAATATGACAGGCTTATCATAATCCGGTTGTAAAATAAACTTATCGTGGTAACGGATATCCACCCCTACCTCGGCCAGGTACGGATAATTGGGGCTGTTGAACGCACTGAAGTTCTCCGAGTTCACTTTCGTTGTTCGATTTCCACGCATCAGCAGGTTTTGCATATAAACACACAACTCAGGCACGACCGGCCTGCCCGATTTATCTTTATCGGCAGCGATCTCAAGGGCGGTAATCAGGTTTTCCTTCCCGTCCGTGCGGAGTTTACCGATAGGCAACTGCGATCCGGTGAATATAACGGGCTTGGTCAGGTTCTCGAACATCAAGCTCAGTACCGATGCCGTATAAGACATCGTATCGGTGCCGTGCAGAATGACAAAACCGTCGTAATCCTCGTAGTTCTCTTCCACCACCTTGGCCATATCCTGCCAGTTTTTGGCGCCAACTTCCGATGAATCAATCGGTGGATCAAACAGGTAAGTGTCCACATTGAAATTCAGGCGCTTCATCTCAGGCACATTCGACTTCAAGTGACTGAAATTAAAGGCTTCCAGGGCCCCGGTCTCGAGATTCTCCACCATCCCGATGGTTCCACCCGTGTAAATGAGCAAAACTCGTGCGTTTTTGTCAATCATAACAGTATAAATTTTCACAAAAATACAAAACTAATTGACACTTTGCTGTAAAATACTGACTTTTTTACAAAGAACAAAAGTGCCCTTTTTTTGTTTAATCAAAAAGCGGAAACTGAACAGATGACAGACACAGGAAAATCGCGCATCGATCAGCAAAGCAGTCTG
>JBGZJM010000269.1:0-5070 GCA_041848845.1 Petrimonas sp.
AATTCGTAAAAAAACGGCAATTTTGCGGAAAGAATCAGCGGTAATATGTTTTTCATCCGCCTATATCGGTATTCCCCATGTTTGTCCGTCTATTCGGAGTCTTTTTACTCCTGATGACGTTATCCGGAAGTTTGCCTTGTCGTACGGATAAGGAGTTGAAGGAGGATTGGTGTCATTGGGAGCACCGTTTCTGTCGGGGTTCTCTGCCGACGACCTCGCGGTAAAGCCGGGCAACAAACCTCCGCCCATATCTTCGTGCGCCTCTACGCCGTCATAATCACTTGTCTCCTGCCTGATTTTTTAACCTTTTATCCCGATTGAATATTAAAGTCAAAAGGAATAAGCGCGAAAAGAACGGATACGATATCCCTCATGACAAGCTTAATTTGATTGTCCTTTATAAAATTATAAAAAACAATTATATTTGCAGATAAAACAGGTATTTGTTATGCGAATAAAAGAAATAGTGCAGACGATAGAGAATCTGGCTCCCGTTCCGTTACAGGAAGATTTTGACAACAGCGGACTCCAGGTCGGCGATATGAACCGGGAAGCCACAGCAGCCTTGCTGAGCCTCGATGTGACGGAGAGTGTGATTGACGAAGCTGTCTCGCTGGGATGCAACCTGATCATTTCGCATCATCCGTTGGCTTTTAAACCGTTTAAATCGCTGACGGGGCGAACCTACGTGGAACGATGCATGATTAAGGCCATCAAACACGATATAGTGGTTTATGCCGCGCACACCAACCTCGACAACGCTTCCCGGGGAGTGAACTTCAAACTGGCGGAAATGCTAGGGTTGCAGCAACTCCGGATTTTGAGCCCTAAAAAAGACTCCTTGCTGAAACTGGTTACCTTTGTTCCTGAATCGCACGCCGAGTATGTCCGGAACGCTCTGTTCAATGCCGGGGCAGGAAATATTGGCAATTACGATTCGTGCAGTTTCAATTTGCACGGCGAAGGCACTTTCCGGGCAAACGAGTTGGCAAACCCTTTTGTGGGCAATACGGGGAAATTCCATTTCGAAAAAGAAGTAAGGATCGAAACCGTTTTGCCCGGATTCAAGCAGGCAGACGTGTTACGGGCCTTGTTGTCGGTTCACCCCTATGAAGAACCTGCATACGATTTTTATCCGCTCAAGAACGACTGGGCACAAGCCGGGAGCGGGGTGGTGGGTGTTTTGCCCGAACCGATCCCGGAACAGGAGTTTTTGTATCTGCTGAAAGACGTATTCAATTTGCCGACCATCCGTCACACCAAATTGCAGAACCGGGAGATCCACGACGTGGCCTTGTGCGGAGGCGCCGGCGCGTTCCTTATTCCCGAAGCCGTTGCATACGGTGCCGATGCATTTATCACGGGGGAAGCCAGGTATAACGATTTTTACGACGTGGACGGTCATCTATTGCTCGCAGTTGTAGGACATTACGAATCGGAAATTTGCACAAAAGAAGTCTTTTTTGATCTGATTTCGAAAAAATTCCCTACCTTTGTCGTTCATAAATCGGCGTTCGATTCGAATCCCGTGAAATACCTGTAAAAGAAAGCGGTCAGACATTGTTCCCGCAGTTACGGGTAATGTAGTGACGAAAACGATAATTCTCGTTGGGTTGCTGCATTTTTTTATAAAAGGCATCAGGCTGTCTAATATCCGGAATCTGACAGCGCAGCGGTCTAACATCTAAAATAAAATAAAAATGGCAACAAGAAAAAAAACTACCGTAGAAGATATTGCAGTAGACGAAAAACTGAAATCGTTGTATAAGCTGCAATCCTATCTTTCGGAAATTGACAAAATCAAAACCCTGAGGGGTGAACTTCCGCTCGAAGTGGCTGACCTTGACGACGAAATTGCCGGTTTGGGAACACGTGTCAATAAGTTTGAACTCGATTTGAAAGAGCTGAGTGATATGACCAGGCAGGAAAAGTTCAAAATCGAAACCAGCAAAACAAAAATTGAGAAGTACAACAAGCAGCTCGAAAATGTTCGCAACAGCAAGGAGTTCGACCATTTATCGAAAGAGGTGGAGTTTGAAACCCTCGAGATTGAATTGGCCGAAAAGCACATCCGCGAAAATACGCAATCCGAAAAACTGATCAAGGAACAGATCGCGGCAGCCCAGGAACAACTGAAAGAAAAGAATTTCGATCTGGAAGCCAAAAAGAAAGAACTCGATGATATCGTTTCGGAAACCAAAGCTCAGGAAGAAAAGATCCGGGAAAAGGCGAAAAAAACAGAAACCACCATTGAGCCCCGCTTGCTTGCCGCATTTAAGCGAATCCGCAAGAATGCGCGCAACGGCTTGGGAATAGTACCTATCCAGCGCGGAGCCTGTGGCGGTTGCTTCAATAAAATCCCGCCTCAGAAACAAATGGATATCAAGATGGGGAAGAAAATTATCGTGTGCGAATATTGCGGACGGATTATGATAGATCCCGAATTGGCGGGGATTACAACGGAATCCACATAGTACCGCTCATTTATAAACAGAGGTTTCTGCTCGAATTCGGAAAGGATCAGATCGGGAAATTTTCTCTGCTCATACGCAAAGAAAACACATGAAAGCAATCCGTCGAAAGTATTATCGTATGTAAAAACAATCATTACTTCACCCTTATAGAAATTTTCGATGATTAGACTCCTTTTGCCGTTGCTTCCAGGGTAAGCGTTCCACTAATTTCCCCGGCCTGTACAATGGTGGTGAGCTGCCCGTTGAGAAGCGGCATCTGTGGGAGATGGAACATGTCCCGACATGTAGGGCCTCCATTGACCGAGGCACGGTATTTCCCTGCTCCGGTTACCGTGAAACGGATCACGCGGTCGTCCAGCGGACATAAATTACCCTCTTTATCTACTACACGCACATCACGTAAGCCAGGTCTTTTCCGTCAGCCGATAATATATGCTGGTCAGGGATCAACTTAATTCTATGAGGTTCACCTTCTGTACAAACCATCTTCTCCTCTGTTTTATTTCCGTTTTCATCGTAAGCAACAACCTTCACTTCCCCTGGCTTTTTCCATTAATAAAAAGTTCGATGGAGTGATAACTCGTATACACAAACACCGGGGTTATTTCTCTTTCGCGTCCTTTTCAGTTCCAATGCGGGAGAATATGTAGTGTAGCTTCGTCCCTGTTCCAGATACTTTTTTCAACCACCGCCGCAAACCTCTTGTACAGGACACAACTGACCTGGTCCATTCCGGAAGTGACAGGACGGGTAGGATCTTCCGCGGTGGCAAATATCCTGGAGGAAACGAGCCTCCTTATAACCGTCGCTGCTGCATTGTGTCGGTACTTCATTACCGATTCACCATATCTTTTCCGCCCATTCGTCGAAGAACCGGTAGTAACCGTTTTTGCATTTGGCGACATCCCATTCGTCAAAATTCTCCACAATCATCATAAAATCCATTTCATCGCAAAGTTTTACTAATTCCGGCGCAGGCATATTATGGGAAGTACGTATAGCATCGCATCCCATCTCTTTGAGGAGTGTCAGATGACGACGCAGAGCAGCTTCATTGATAGCCGCGCCCAGTGGCCCGAGATCGTGATGGTTGCAAACTCCCTGAAATTTACGTTGCTGACCGTTCAGAAAGAAACCCTTGTCTGCAATAAACCGGATATCCCTAGTATGGTCGGCCACAGCTTCCTGCAACTCGTCCATATCCATATCCGCCCAAGCAGCAGGTTTTGTCTGCTGTCCGGGATCCGTCCACGTATCGCTGTAATGAAAATCGATCATCAGGCGCATGCCGAGGTTATTCGCACGGAACGCTTTTACCAGCAGGTCGCTCTTGTTGCACCATCCATCAACGGACTCGGTTATCGTCTTGATGGGAAAGACGGCAATGGACAAGGAGTCCTATACACGCGTCATTCCCAGAATCAGGGAGGAGAGAACACTCTTCCCGAACGAATAAGCCAGTATGTATATCACACAAACCGAATGTTATGGAGACTTTAGATACATTGTACGCAGCGGCTCAGAAGTGCTATGAGAACCTCTATGATGCCATCATCGAACTGGAGAAACAACCGGATGATGACCATTGTGCCATGTGGGAGGCTCTTGCCCATAACGCTTATGACGATGCCATGGAGGCATATGTCTTAGCGCGGGAACGGGCCCGGAATGAGGCCCGGGACAGAGGCGAACTGCCCTTCTAGGTGGGGGCACCGCCGCCGGAATATACGACCTCCGGCGGCAACAGAACGGACGCTGCGGGGGCTCCGGGAAAGGGCCCTCCTCGCGCCCGTCTGTTGCCCAGTGCACTATCGAACCGTTGCAGATTGAAGAAAAAATTGTAAATTTGAGCGTTCTTTAAATTGCAGACCCAGAGCCCAGACACACAAATTGTGACGCTACCTTGAAAACCGGTTTTACCATATCATTTTAGTTTTGCGTATAAGCTACTAGCGTTAAACGATATGATAAAAAATAGGCGCTGTCTTTACTTTTGAGACAACGCCATTTGAATAAAGAAGATAAAAACGCTTTATTATTTATCTAAAAAAATGATATTAAAATTCATTTGGAATACGTCCGCCAGCGGGTGGTGTTGGGTTTCCATTATTTAATTCAGCTTGCAATTGAAGTCGTTCAGCAGGGGTCATTACGGTATTATCAGGTTTATATACTGTTTCTGCTAATTCGTAGTAAGTGTCAGATCGTGCTATATAAGGCACATAAAACGTATTGGGAAATCTTCTGTCCAAATCACTTAAACCGGTACGTTGAGCCCAAAATATGGATTCATCCGTTCTGGTCATAGACGGAATACTGGGATCAATTTCAAATCCGGTGTACGAAGAATACAACATGATAGAACCAAAATCAAAAGCACCTATACAATAATAATTCGAAGTTCTTTTTGTAAAATTACTCCGAGCGTTAAGTTCTATATTATTTGTATTTACTATAATATAATTATCCCTGTCGTATCTACATTGTTCGTGCAATAAACCGATGGCGTGTCCTATTTCATGGATTACGGTTCCAACCGTAGCTCCCCCGGGAACCAATGTTAAGTCTTGTCTTCCGCCGATTCTCCCTACATAAG
>JBGZJM010000270.1:0-12024 GCA_041848845.1 Petrimonas sp.
CATTCGTCGCTGTATCCGTTTCCGTCGAACCGGATAGGCTTGCACGCTTTGATGTATAGGCGGATGGTATCGAAAATGGCTTGCTCTTTCTTCATGCCGTCTTTCATCTTCTTGTCGATCTCCTTTTTGAATTCGATCAACTGGCTGGCCACGACAGCATTGAGCGCGCTCATGGCCGATGAGCAGTTGGCCGACGATCCCACGGCACGGAATTCGAACCGGTTTCCGGTGAATGCAAAGGGCGAGGTGCGGTTCCGGTCGGTATTGTCAATCAGCACTTCGGGAATATGGGAGATGCCCAGTTTCATCTTGCGGAGTTCGTCCATCGTGATCTCGTCGTCGTCGGAGCTTTCTTCAATTTTATCGAGCACGGATGAGAGCTGCGAGCCGAGGAACACCGAAATTATGGCCGGGGGAGCTTCGTTGGCTCCCAGACGGTGCGCGTTCTGTGCCGACATGATGGATGCCTTGAGCAGGCTGTTGTGTTTGTGTACCGCCATGAGCGTGTTGATGAGAAACGTCACGAACCGGAGGTTTTCGTGAGTGGTCTTGCCGGGGGTGAAAAGCCCGACACCGGTGTCGGTGCCCAGCGACCAGTTGTTGTGTTTGCCCGATCCGTTTACTCCGGCGAACGGCTTTTCGTGCAACAGCAACTTGAAGTTGTGTCTGGCGGCAATCTTGTGCATCAGCGACATGATCAGCAGGTTCTGGTCGACCGCCAGGTTTGTCTCGCCGTAAATGGGAGCCAGCTCAAACTGGTTGGGCGCCACTTCGTTATGGCGGGTTTTCAGCGGAATGCCGTATTTGTATGCTTCGTGTTCCACTTCGCGCATGAATGCCGCCACACGTGGCGGAACCGCTCCGAAATAGTGGTCTTCCAGTTGCTGGTTTTTAGCGCTTTCGTGCCCCATGAGCGTTCTTTCGGTCAGGTTCAGGTCGGGGCGGGCAACATACAATGCCTGGTCTACCAGGAAGTATTCCTGTTCCCAGCCCAAATAGGAATAGACCTTTTTCACATTCGGATCAAAGAGCTTGCAAACCTCCACAGCGGCCTTGTCTATAGCCGAAAGCGATTTTAACAACGGCGTTTTGTAGTCGAGCGCTTCGCCCGTATATGAGATAAAGACGGTGGGAATACAGAGCGTGTCTTCGATAATGAATGCCGGCGACGACGGATCCCAGGCGGTATAGCCCCGGGCTTCGAACGTGTTGCGGATACCGCCGCTTGGAAAACTGGACGCATCCGGCTCCTGTTGCGCAAGAAGCTTCCCGGAGAATCTTTCGATGATGTTTCCTCCCGGGCCGTTCACGTAATCCACAAAAGAGTCGTGCTTTTCCGCGGTCCCCTCCGTGAGTGGCTGGAACCAGTGTGTGTAGTGAGTGGCCCCCATCTCTATGGCCCACATTTTCATCCCGGCTGCCACATGGTCGGCAATTTCACGCTGCAACGTTATTCCCTGGTCTATGGCGTCGAGAACGGTGTTCATGGTTTCTTTGGACAGATACTTCGACATTTGTGTCCGGTTGAACACGTACTTGCCGAAATATTCCGACGGGAGCCGGTCGGGAACTGAAATTTCTACGGGGACTCTTTTTGACGCTTCCTCTACCGCTTTGAACCTGAGTGTTGACATAAGATCGATGTTTATTGGGTGCGCGTGTTCCCATAACTTTTGACGCTTGATTGGAAACACGGTGCAAAATTAATCATTTATCTCTTTTAATTGACGGTTAAAGGAGAAATCATTATCTTCGCCATCCGGAAATAAACAACAAGAAACTTGAATAATTTACCCGATCCGTCAAAAAAAAACAAAAAAGATGAAACGAGCATATAAATCAGTTACACACAAGTACATGATTATAGCGAGTTGCATGTGACATAATGTAAAAAATAAAATATAAACACATGAAAAAATCATTTCTGTCTCTAATCCTGTTCCTGACCGCTTTCTCTCTCTCCGCCGATGAAGGAATGTGGATGTTGCACCTGTTGAAGCAACAAAAATACCCCGAAATGAAAAAACTGGGATTGAAACTGAAAGATTATGATATTTACAACCCCGACGGAGCATCGATAAAAGACGCGGTTGTGCAGTTCGGCGGCGGATGCACCGGCGAGGTGGTTTCTTCCCAGGGTCTGGTGTTGACCAATCATCACTGCGGTTACGCACAGATACAGAACCACAGTACGCTGGAACACAATTACCTGGAAAACGGATTCTGGGCCATGACAAAGGCCGAAGAACTTCCCAATCCCGGACTGACGGTTACTTTTATCGACAAGGTGGAGGAGGTGACCGGTTACGTGAAAAAGTGCCTCGAACGGGACAAGTCGCTGGACAAGGACGGCGTCCTGTTCCTGTCGCCGACGTATCTGAAAAGGATAGCCACGGAGAGGGTGGGGGAAGAGTTCCTGAAAAATAACCCCGGCGCCGATGTCGAGATTAAGCCCTTCTTCGACGGGAACCAATATTTTATGTTCGTCAAAAAGATATATTCCGATGTGCGTCTGGTGGGAGCGCCGCCCAGTTCTATCGGGAAGTTCGGTGCCGATACCGATAACTGGATGTGGCCGCGCCACACGGGCGACTTTTCCCTTTTCCGCATATATGCCGACAAGGAGGGAAACCCCGCTCCCTATTCTCCCGATAATGTCCCGCTGAAACCCAGGCGCTGGCTCACCATTTCCACCCAAGGCGCAAATGAGAACGATTTTGTCATGATCCTCGGATTTCCGGGTACAACCCATAAGTTTTACACCTCGTGGGAAGTTGCCGAACGGCGCGATATCGATAACGCGGTGCGTATCAACATGCGCCGGATACGTCAAGATGCCATGCTGGAAGAGATGCTCGCCGACCCGCAGGCGAATATCCAGTACGCTTCGAAATACACAGGCTCCACCAACGCCTACAAAAGCGCTATCGGCTCGAACTGGGCCATCGACAAGCGTAATTTTGTGATGGCGAAAAAACAACAACAGGAAAACCTGATCGGTTGGGCAAGGAAAAAGAACAAAACGCAGTATCCGGCCGCTCTCGACACCATACGGCACATTGTCGGGCAACGCAGCGACCTCCGTTTCAGGGACCGGATGCTGAACGAAGGGATTGTTCGGGGGATTGAGTTTGCCAATGTGCCTCTCCGGAACGCCGACTCGTTGATCCGGGCGCTCCGGAACAAGGACGAAAAGAAGATCGAGGATTTCATGTTGCTGCTTCTTAATGATTACCGGAATTTTGCCAACAAGAACTACAGCGCCGAAGTGGACAGGAAAGTGGCCAAAGCCATGATTGCGGAGTATGTGCGACTGGTTCCCAAAGACAAGCAGCCCGGTGTTTTTTCCGTTTTACACACGACGTTTGAGGGAGACATGGATAAGTACGTGGATAATATCTTTGAAAATTCCGTTTTCGGAAGCGAGGCCAACCTGGAAAATTTCCTTTCCGATCCCTCACCCGAAACGCTTGAGCATGACCCGATGTTCAGCTTTGCCCGGTCGGTAAGGGAAGAAGAAGCAATGTTAAAAGCCCGGCAGGATGTTTTAAACCGCGCCTGCCTGATTGCCCGCCGTTCTTATCTGGCCGGAGTGCTGGAGATGGACGGGGCAACGGCGTATGCCCCCGACGCCAACCTCACGCTCAGGCTTGCCTACGGGCAGTTGAAAGGCTATTCACCCCGTGATGCGGTTTACTATCAGCCCCAGACAACAGTGGAAGGGATTATGGAAAAGGAGGATCCCGGAAACCGTGAGTTCGTTGTGCCCGAAAAGCTGAAGGAGCTCTACAACAAGGGTGATTACGGACGTTACGCCTTGCCCGGCGGTAAAATGCCGGTGGCGTTCATGGCCTCCACGCACACTACCGGAGGGAACTCGGGCAGCCCGGTCATGAATGCCCGGGGAGAACTGATAGGCATAAACTTCGACCGCAACTGGGAGGGGGTTGGCGGAGATATCCAGTACCTCCCCGATTATCAGCGAAGCATCATAGCGGATATCCGGTATGTGTTGTTCATAATCGATAAGTTCGCCGGTGCCGCGCACCTGATCGAGGAGATGGAGATCAGGTGAAAAACCGCAAAAATATGATTAATGCATAAAAAGGCCATATGTTTGTATGGGGTAAATTCTATTAAATACAAGCAATCATGAAAACGAAATTGTTTTACCCTGTATTTGTTTGCGTGATTGCATTACTGGCCGGATGCGGAACAGCGCAAAAGGGATTGAAAAGCGAAACAGCTAAGCGTTTGTTTGGATTGTGGGAGGTGAAAGCCATTCACAACAGCAATGAGGAGAGAAAGGCGCTATGATCACAGTTGACGGAACCTACAGGTTGCCAGGAGATTCCCTTTACCTCGAAGAGATTGATCATTCTTTCAACAGAACGCAGGTTGGGAAAGACAATCCCTTGAATTTGAAACTGTCCGGCCCCAGGTTTATGTACCTGAGGCGGTTTCAGGCAGTGGATGAGTTTGGTGAGAACCGGCAACGATATCCCCTAATCTTTACAACCTGGACAATGCTTCGTCCAGCTCATCCTTGATATCATCGATATGTTCCAGCCCAAGTGACAGCCGCAACATGTTCGGGTAAACCCCGGAGGCTGCCTGGGCTTCTTTCGAAAGCTGCTCGTGCGTGGTGGTCGCGGGATGGATGATCAGCGTCCTTGTGTCTCCCACATTGGCCACGTGGCTGATCAGCGACAGGTTGTCGATGACCGTGGCGGCCTGTTTTTCGTTGCCTTTGATAAAGAAGGACAAGACTCCTCCAAAACCGTTGTTTTTTAAATATTTCCGGGCCAGGGCGTGGTATTTGCTGCTTTCGAGCCCCGGATAATTGACCTTTTCCACTTTCGGATGTTTTTCGAGCCAGCGGGCCATTTCCAACGCGCTTGCATTTATCCGTTCCGCGCGGAGTGAAAGGGTTTCCAGACCCTGAAGCATCATAAAGGAGTTGAACGGGCTAATAGCAGGCCCAAAGTCGCGAAGCCCTTCTACGCGGCAACGTATGGCGAAAGCGATGTTCCCGAAAGGAGACTGATCACCGAAAACTTCCCAGAAATTTAATCCGTGATATCCCTCGGATGGCTCGCTGAGGGCGGGGTATTTTCCGTTGTTCCAGTTGAAGTTTCCTCCGTCGATAATGATACCGCCCATGGAGGTGCCGTGTCCGCCAATCCACTTTGTGGCGGAATGAAGCACAATGTTTACCCCCCAGTCGATGGGATTGAACAGGTATCCGCCTTGCGCGAACGTGTTATCCATAATCATCGGCAGGTCTTTCTTGCGTGCCAGTTCAACAATTTTTTCCACGTCGGGGATGTTGTACTCCGGGTTTCCGATCATCTCCAGGTAGATGGCTTTTGTCTTTTCGTCGATCAGGCTTTCTATGCTGTCGGCATCGTCTCCCTTGGCGAAACGGAATTCAACTCCCAGCCGGGCGAAGGAAACCTTGAAGAGATTGTATGTTCCGCCGTACAGGAATGATGTGCTGACTATGTTGTCGCCGGCACCGGCCAGGCTGTTGATGGTGATGAACTCTGCGGACTGTCCCGATGCCGTGGCTACGGCGGCAGTCCCCTTCTCCAGGGCGGCCATTCGTTTTTCGAAAACATCCGTGGTGGGGTTTTGCAGCCGGGTATAAATATTCCCGAATTCCCTTAAGCCGAACAGGTCGGCTCCGTGTTCCGCATTCTTAAAAACGAAAGCCGTTGTCTGATGAATGGTCGCGGCTCTTGAGCCTTCAACCCGGTCGGGCTGTTGTCCTGCGTGAATCTGCAGGGTTTCGAAATGTAAATTTCTCATTTTCTTTAATTGTTATTGAAGTTTTTTAAATAACCTGAATGCGGGAAAATTGTTCGTTCTCGCGAGAAAAAAATGCCATGGAGCGAAAGTAAAGGAAAATACGGGATATCTTGCCGGAAAGCGGTATTATCAGTTGTCGAATAACCGGCTTCGCGCAATCATGCACGCGCCGACGACCCCGGCTTTGTTTTTCAATTTCGAGGGGATGATCCGCGTGTCTTTATTCACCAGGCCCAACGAATGTTTTCTCACCGCGCTTCTTATCGGGAGCATGATAAACCCGTCCGTTTCTGCTACCCGACCGCCTATGACCACCAGTTCCGGATTGAAGATGTTGATCAGTCCGGCGACGTATTTACCCAGTTTGAACCCGACCTCTTCCACGATCTCGATGCAGAGCGGGTCTTCCATGTTGGTGGCATTTATGATGTCGGTAAGGGTAAGTTTGTTCAGGTCTTTTACCTGTTGGGTAATGATGGAGCTTTCTCCCTTGTTGATCCGTTCAAGCACCATCCGGTGAATGGCCAATCCTGAGGCTTCCGTTTCGAGGCATCCCTTTTTGCCGCAATGGCAAATGATTTCGTTGTCGAAAATGGGGAAATGGCCGAATTCTCCCGAAAATCCCGATTTCCCGTAGTATAGCTTCTTGTCGATAACGATTCCAATGCCGAGGCCCCAGCTCACATTTACAAAAATCACGTTGCTTTCTCCCTGTACCGCTCCCTTCATGAATTCGCCGTAGGCCATGGAGCGCGTGTCGTTGTCCACGGTTACCTTATAGTTCAACCGGTTTGATAAGATATTGCTGATCGGCTCCTCACTGAAATAGAAGCTGCTGTAGCTGTATCCTGACTCGGGATTTACACGGCCCGAGATATTCAGGCAGATGTTGTATATTTTTTGCTTCAGCTCACCCGTTTCACGGATGAATTTTTGTATGTGCTCGCAAAGGATATCGAACGATTCCGTGGTGTTTTCATACATATACGAAATTCCCATCTCGTATTTTACAATATCGCCTTTAAAATCCATCAGCGCGATGTTCAAATGGTGTCTGGTCATGTCTACCCCGACAAAATAGACAGATGACGGATTCAAGCCGTAAACGTTGGGATACCTTCCGCCCGCGGTTTGTATTTTTCCGAAATCGGCAACCAGTCCTTTATCGCTCAGCTCCCCGATCAGTTTTGTCACGGTAGGGACGCTCAGGTCGAGCCCCTTTGAGAGTTCGGCTATCGTGTCGTTTCCGTTGTTGACGAAATGATTGATTATCTCTTTTTTTATCTGGATGTTTTTGGGGCTTTTATCGGTGCTTAAGAAGAAACTCTTTTCCATCTCACTCTTTTTATTTATAGAAAATATGTTGTATCCTGATTTTAAAGGTTAGTTAAAGGCAATAGTTATGAATTGTCTGAAATTTTTAAACCATATCATAAATTGGAGCAAAGATAATAAAAATGTAAAATTGATGCGCCGGTTTTTGTACAAAAAAGCAGTGAAAATAAAAAAATAACAATAATTTAACTTGATCGGTGATAATTCAATCATATTTTATAACTTTATCGGAATTTCTTGGAATCGCAAACCGAAAATACAAATTAAGTTTTAATTATCAATGAATTACTTTTATCTTGTTCCCGTCGCATCGTTGTTCGCCTTAGGTTTTGCTTTTTATTTCTTCAGGAAGATGATGAGCGAAAGCGAGGGCACAGAACAAATGAAGACCATCGCGAAACATGTACGCGAGGGCGCCATGTCTTATTTAAAACAGCAATATAAGGTCGTTGCTGTCGTTTTTGTAATTTTGGCCTCGGTCTTTGCCGTTATGGCTTATTTTGGGTTGCAGAACAACTGGGTTCCCTTTGCGTTTTTAACCGGAGGTTTTTTCTCCGCGCTGGCAGGTTTCTTTGGTATGAAGACCGCCACTTATGCGTCGGCACGCACGGCGAATGCCGCTAGAAATTCACTCAACAAGGGATTGCAGGTGGCTTTCCGCTCGGGCGCCGTTATGGGCTTGGTGGTGGTAGGTTTGGCCTTGCTCGATATTTCCGCGTGGTACCTTGTCCTGGATCATTTTATTGACAGTGCCGAACCCGGACACAAACTTGTCATGATCACCACCACGATGCTTACCTTCGGCATGGGTGCTTCCACGCAGGCGCTGTTCGCGCGCGTGGGAGGGGGGATTTACACCAAGGCGGCCGACGTGGGGGCCGACCTGGTAGGAAAAGTGGAAGCGGGCATTCCCGAGGATGACCCCCGAAACCCCGCTACCATTGCCGATAACGTGGGTGACAACGTGGGGGATGTGGCCGGGATGGGAGCCGACCTGTACGAGTCTTACTGCGGTTCCATCCTGGCCACGGCCGCCCTGGGCGCTTCGGCTTTCGTGCTGAATCCGGCTATGCAGACCAAAGCGGTTTTCGCACCCATGATTATTGCGGCTATCGGCGTTTTTCTTTCCATACTGGGTATCTTCCTGGTGCGTACAGGCGAGAACGCCGATATGAAAAAACTGATGGCGGCGTTGAACCGGGGAGTTAACGCAAGCGCAGTGCTGATTGCCCTGTTCACTTTTGTTGTCTTGTATCTTCTGGGTTTTGAAAACTGGTTAGGTTTGTCCTTTTCGGTGATTTCCGGATTGCTGGCCGGAATAGTTATCGGGCAGGGCACCGAGTATTTTACCTCCCATTCTTTCAGCCCCACGCGGCAAATTGCGGAGAGCGGCAAAACCGGGCCGGCTACCGTCATTATCTCGGGTATGGGGGCCGGAATGGTATCCACGTTTATTCCCGTGGTGACCATAGCGCTGGCCATTCTGTTGTCTTACCTTTGCGCCATCGGTTTCGACGTGCCGCGGATGATTTCGGGCGAGAACCTGAGCATGGGATTGTACGGTATCGGGATAGCCGCTGTGGGGATGCTGTCGACTCTCGGGATAACGTTGGCCACGGATGCTTACGGGCCTATCGCGGATAATGCCGGCGGAAACGCCGAGATGTGCGGACTGGGAAAGGAGGTCCGCAAACGGACGGATGCCCTGGATGCTCTTGGAAACACCACGGCCGCCACGGGAAAAGGATTTGCCATCGGTTCCGCCGCATTGACGGCGCTCGCTTTGTTGGCCTCCTATATCGAAGAGATTAAAATGGGCATGTTGCGGATGGGACAAACCGTGCTTGAGTTTGCCGACGGCAATGATGCCGTGGAGATTGCCAAAGCCGGCTTTGCCGATTTCATGAATTATTATCAGGTTACCTTGATGAATCCCAAGGTGCTTGTCGGCATTTTTATCGGTTCGATGATGGCGTTTCTTTTCTGTGGGCTCACCATGAATGCCGTGGGAAGGGCCGCCCGCAAAATGGTGGAGGAGGTGCGCCGCCAGTTCCGTGAGATTGCCGGCATATTGGACGGCACGGGCACTCCCGACTATGCCAGGTGTGTTGCCATCTCCACGAAGGGCGCGCAGCGGGAGATGCTGCTGCCGTCACTTCTGGCCATCGCCATTCCTGTTGTTACGGGAGTTATTCTCGGAGTCCCCGGCGTGATGGGATTGCTGGCCGGAGGATTGGGTTCGGGATTCGTGTTGGCCGTTTTTATGGCAAACTCCGGCGGCGCGTGGGACAATGCCAAGAAATATGTGGAAGAGGGCAACCTGGGCGGAAAAGGCAGTGACGTGCACAAAGCCACCGTGGTGGGCGATACTGTCGGCGACCCGTTCAAGGATACTTCCGGGCCTTCGCTCAACATTCTAATCAAGCTGATGAGCATGGTGTCCATCGTGATGGCGGGGCTGACGGTGGCCTGGAGCCTCTTGTGACGGTAGTCAAAAAAATAACTCCGGGATTTTTCCCGGAGTTATTCATAAATTTATAAATTCGGATTTACCGTTTTCCATTGATCCACCGCGGGTATGATTCCCATGGCGATGACTTCGTCGCGCAGCTTCGCCAGGTGTTGGTAGCTCTCTTTCAGGGCAGCCATTTCGCTGTCGGTTCCTTTGGTTTCGTTTATAACCACGCCGTTTTTCGTGATGTCGGTTTCCATCGCCATCATGATGTTCGGGAAATCGGCGGTGTTTACGTAACAACCCGAGGGCCAGCCGAATTTCTCTCCGCCCATGGCCGCGCGGATCATTTCTACCGACACGTACGACGGGCTTTGGAACGATGAACGTCCGCGCAGCTTGATGATGTTGGCTCCGCCTTTGGTGACACGTTGTTTAAGGGCGTCCCAATCTTCGTTGGTGAGCGCGGGGGTGCCGATAAGGTCGGTCAACGGTTTTCCGTCCACTTTTGCCGTGGAGGCGAAGACAGCCATTTGCTCGCCGTGTCCGCCATAGGTGCGGGTATTGGTAACCTGGCCCTGTTTTACGCCGAAATGTTTTGCCAGTTCGCTTTGTAAACGGGTGCTGTCCAATCCGGCCAGAGTGGTGACGCAACCCGGTTTCAGGCCCGAATGGATAAGGGCGACCAGGCCGGTAATGTCGGCGGGATTGAAGATAACGGTAAGGTGTTTCAGATCGGGGCAGTAAGCCTTGATGTCCTTACCCAGTTGAGCTGCAATCTCCGCGTTGCCTTTCAACAAATCTTCGCGGGTCATGCCCTCTTTTCGCGGAGCGCCGCCCGAGGAGATCATGTATTTCGTGCCGGTGAATGCCTCCTTGATATCGGTGGTGAACGTAAAATCCACCCCTTCAAACCCGCAATGGCGCATCTCTTCCCACACGCCTTCCAGGCCCGACGCAAACGGATCGTATAAGCAGATGTTCGGAGTTAAGCGCATCATTGTCGCAGTTTGCGCCATGTTTGAACCAATCATTCCGGCAGCGCCGACGATGGTAAGTTTCTCATTTGTTAAAAAGCTCATAGTTGAATGTATTTAATATTGAATGTGATTTCGGACGTCAAATGTACGATATTATCCCGACATTAAAGAAAAAAAGAATTAAATAAACGTTAAGAGGACATGTGTGAGGTTTCCGGCTATATTTTTCTCAGCAATACGTATTTGATGTTTTTCCGGTCGTAAGTGTAGGTAATGAAAATATCTCCGTTCTTGAGCTGAATGACGGCCGGATAACTGAATTCGCCCTTTTCCTCATCTTCCAGAATCAGCGCGTCGTTCCACGTTATGCCGTCGGTTGTTTCCATGACGGATAATTTATTCCTTCCTTCCCACCAATCTTTCCCTTTTTGCGTGGGATTGTACACCAACAGTTTGCTTCCGTCTTTCAGGTCGACGGCATCGATACCCGAATTGGGATTTTTAATTCCGGTCGGGGTTATTCGTCCCCAACTCCTTCCGTTGTCGGAAGACCAGCTTTGCAGTATTTCGTTGCTGTCGCTTCGCATCAGAGCTTGCAGCTTTTTTTTCGAATACCGGAGTAACGCGGGCTGAATTACTTTAAACCCGGAAACCGTATCGACGGGAATTTTCTCCCACTTTTTAAACTTTTTGTCGGAGATCTCGATAAACGTTTTCCATTCCGCGTTTCCGGCGGTTTCCGTGCTTGAGGGGTGCAAAACGGTTCGTCCGGCCAAGAGAGGTTTATTTTTTATCGGGCCTAAAATCCCATTGGGAAGTTTTGTCGATTTGCTCCAGGTCTTTCCTCCATTTTCAGACCTTTTATATTCGCCCCACCACGTGGAGGGAGATTTTCCTATTTTATAAAAAAGATACGTGTTGCCCTTATCCGTGTACAGTACCGGATTCCAACACGGGTATCGGATCGAGTCGCCGACTGTGCCCTCGGCGACAAGCGCCGGAGGTGTCCATGATGATTTTTTGAATTCCGACGTCCAGATGCTGACATTGTCGTGTCCTTCGTAATCCCCTCCGAACCAGGCGCAGAGAACCGTTTCATTTTCTAATTCCACGACGGTTGAAGCGTGGCACGATTTAAAAGGCGCATCCTGAAACACTAATCCCGAATCGACCACAATGTATTTGCTCTGTGCGTTTAATACGACAAAGGTTGAAAGAAAAATCAGGAGGATAAATACATTTCTTTTTCTTCTCATCGGTTACGGTATGAAAAAATTTCCTTTTAGCCGGATATCGTCGGAGGCCGCGCCTATCATCACGGTAAACTCGCCGGGTTCGGTAACCTCCTCCATTCGGGCGTTGAACAGAGACAACCGGTCGTCGCCGAGCCTGAACGTTACCCGCTGCGATTCCCCCTTCTTTATAAATATCCGGCAAAAATCTTTC
>JBGZJM010000271.1:0-6447 GCA_041848845.1 Petrimonas sp.
CTTATCGCGCCGAAGTAAAGGCCCTGCGCGCGCTCTTCTACTACCACCTGATGGACCTGTTTGGCCGTGTGCCGCTCATACTCTCTCCCTCAGCCAAAGGGATCGAGCAGAGTGCGCGCGGCGCGACATACCGCTTTCTGGTCAAAGAGCTGCAGGAGGCACTTCCCTTGCTGCCCGGGGAACACAGCAACCGGCACGGACCCTATTATGGGCGTATCACCCGCCCGGTGGTGTTTTTCCTGCTTGCCAAGCTGGCGCTCAATGCTGAAGTATATGCTGATGACGACTGGACGGATGAGGCTCGCCCCGATGGAAAAGAGATCTACTTCGAGCTGGACGGGCAGCGACTGAATGCTTGGCAGGCAACAATTGCCTGGTGCGACTCTCTAACGGAGATGGGATACGCCTTGGCGGAAGATTATCCCGACAATTTTGCCGTGTTCAACGAAACCTCTCCCGAGAACATCTTCGTCATACCCATGAACAAGAACCTCTACACCAACCAGATGATCTACCTGTTCCGCTCAAGGCATTACAACCATGCCGCGGCATACGGACTGGGAGGCGAGAACGGCGCTTGCGCCACGTTGGAGACGATCCGCACTTTCGGCTATGGAACACCGGATACCGATCCCCGTTTCAACCTTTGCTTCTATGCCGATACGGTGTATGATTTGAACGGCAAGGCGGTACTCTTGGATAATGGAGATACCCTGGTCTACCACCCCGGAGAGACGGCACTCGATCTCTCAAACAGCCTTTACGAAAAAACCGCGGGGGCGCGCATGAAAAAATATGCCGTGGATAAAACCGCCACCAAAGACGGAAGGTTGATGGAAAACGATATTGTCCTGTTCCGGTATGCCGACGCGCTGCTGATGAAAAGCGAGGCGCTCGTCCGAAACGGGAATGATGGCGACACCGAACTGAACCGGGTGCGGCGGCGCGTGAAAGCGCCCGATCGGGAGGCAACCTTGGAGAATATACTGGACGAAAGACTCATGGAGCTTGTGTGGGAGGGCTGGAGAAGACAGGATCTGGTACGCTTCGGCCTCTTTGCCCGCGCCTACAGCTATAGGCCGCCCCTTGAGAATGAGGCCGGCGGATATACCACGGTTTTCCCCATACCTGAAAAAATACGGTCGCTCAGCAGCAGTAATCTTCAACAAAATCCAGGATACTGAGAGACGCGCGAAACTAAATTTTTTTGTTACCTTTGCGTCTCGAAGTGCGAGAAATGGCAGGTCGTGGCTGTTTGCCCGGCCATGCTGTTGTGAGCCTCCAATTTCTAACTTCTTCAAAAAATATGCGCGAAAAAATAATCATTCTCGATTTCGGTTCCCAAACCACCCAGCTTATCGGCCGCCGTGTGCGCGAGCTGAACACCTATTGCGAAATAGTGCCCTTCAATAAATTCCCTTTCGGAGACGAGTCGGTAAAAGGGGTGATCCTTTCTGGAAGCCCGTTTTCGGTCAACGACGACAATGCGTTCAAAACCGATCTCCGTGAAATCCGGCGCAACTATCCGGTACTGGGAATTTGTTACGGTGCCCAGTGGATAGCACAATCATCGGGCGGAGCGGTCGACAAGAGCGATTCGCGCGAATACGGGAGGGCGCGCCTGAGCGTGAAGGAAACAGGGGATCTGCTTTTGGGGAATCTCCCGCGAGAATCGCAAGTATGGATGTCGCACGGCGATACCATTGTGAGGATTCCCGATAATTTCTCGGTTATCGCTTCCACCGAAGAGGTGGAGATCGCCGCTTACAAAGTGAAGGACGAGCTTACGTGGGGAGTGCAGTTTCACCCGGAAGTCTTCCATACGGAACAGGGTGACAAGATACTGGATAATTTTCTGGCCATCTGCGGATGCCGGAAAGACTGGACCCCCGCATCGTTCGTTGAAGCGACGGTAGCTGATCTGAAAGAGACCCTGGGAGACGACAAGGTGATCTTGGCCCTCTCCGGGGGGGTGGATTCTTCCGTGGTGGCCGTTTTACTGAACAAAGCCATCGGTAAAAACCTCACGTGCATCTTTGTAAATCACGGCCTGCTGCGCAAAAACGAGTTTGAAACCGTGCTCGAGAATTACGGACACCTCGGACTGAACGTCATCGGTGTGGATGCCCGCGAACGCTTTTACAAGGAGCTTGCCGGCGTAACCGACCCCGAGCGCAAGCGTAAAATCATCGGCAAGGGATTTATCGATGTGTTTGAGGAAGAGGCGCACAAGCTTTCCGCCATAAAGTGGCTGGCGCAGGGGACCATTTATCCCGATATCATCGAGTCGCTTTCCATCACCGGAACCGTCATCAAAAGCCATCACAACGTGGGCGGGCTTCCCGAGAAAATGAACCTGAAACTGTGCGAGCCGCTGAAACTGCTTTTTAAGGACGAGGTGCGGAAAATCGGTCTGGAGCTCGGAATGAAACCGCAACTTATTTATCGCCATCCTTTTCCCGGTCCGGGACTGGGTATCCGGATCCTGGGCGATATCACGCCGGAAAAAGTACGCATAGCACAGGACGCCGATGACATTTTTGTTTCGAACCTCCGGGCAGCAGGGTTGTACGACAAGGTTTGGCAGGCAGGAGCAATCCTTTTACCGGTACAATCGGTGGGCGTGATGGGTGACGAACGCACTTACGAAAATACCGTTGCCTTGCGTGCCGTGACCTCCACCGATGCCATGACGGCCGATTGGGCACATCTGCCTTACGATTTTCTGGCAAAAGTATCGAGCGAGATTATCAACAAGGTCAAAGGGGTAAACCGCGTGGTGTACGATATCTCGTCGAAACCGCCGGCAACCATTGAATGGGAATGAACCAAATATTCTCTTTACACCGATTCCGGTTGAGTCTGGGGCTTGTCCAGCGTTGGATAGGCAATCCGCGTGTGGTAGATGGTTTGGAGTTTTTGCAGGAAAACCTCCTTTATGGCCGCGATATCCCGGAAAGTGATGGGAGCCAGTTTGAAGTACCCTTCTGCCACCTGCGAATCGATCAGCGAGTCCACCAGGTTCCGGATACTCTCCTCGTTGTATTCGGGCAAGCTTCTTGAAGCAGCCTCCACCGCATCGGCCATCATCATGATGGCGGTCTCTTTTGAGAAAGGATTGGGACCGGGATAGCGGAACAACTCTTCGTCTATCTCTTTCCCGGGGTTGGCGTTTTTCCAGGAGATGTAGAAGTATTTCGGCATGCTGGTTCCGTGGTGCGTCTCAATAAAATCGGTTATCTGCTTCGGCAGGCTGTTTTTTTGCGCTATTTTCACTCCGTCCCTCACGTGGTTGATGATGATGCGCGCACTTTCCTCGAAAGGAAGTCCTGCATGAGGGTTCATCCCCGGCGATTGATTTTCGGTAAAAAAAGCAGGATTCATCATTTTTCCGATATCGTGATACAGTGCTCCCGTCCTTATTAACGAAGCATTGGCTCCGATTTTCACGGCAGCTGCCATGCCCAGGTTTGAGACCTGCAACGAATGCTGGAAAGTTCCCGGCGCTTTTTCGGACAGCTCCTTCAATAACGGCTTGTTGATGTTCGACAATTCAATAAGGCTTACCCCCGATATGAATCCGAAGGATTTTTCGATGAGGTACACCAGCGAGTAGGAGAACAAAATAAAAATGAAATTGATGAAAAAATAGATAAATATGACCGGATCAATCTTGTTGATGTTTCCTTCCTGATGCATGACCAGACCTATATACATCAAGCTGTAGGCGATCAGAATAAAGAAGGAGCTGCGTATTAACTGGTAACGTTCCGAGAGTTCTTTCAGCATAAATACCGACACCATCGCAACGGCAACCTGTATTACGATAAATTCGAACGGAAAGGGTACCATCAGCGAACTGAGGATAATGGTAATCAGACTGGCGAATAATGCGGTGCGGGAGTCGATAAACGTTCGTATCAGGATGGTGACTATGGCGTACGGGATAATGTACACGTTGAAAAGATTAAGCTGGCTGGTGATTGCTGTCAGGGCCACAAAGAATGTCACCAGCAACACCATGAAGGTGACGTGTTTCCTGTTTCGGTATTCGTGCGGCCTGAAGAAAAGCAGGTATGCGTAAAAAGCCCCAAACAGGAGAGAGACCAGCAAGAGTTGTCCGAAAATCATCCACCCGTTTTTGCCGGTTCTCCCGCTTCGCTCTTCGGTGACCCGTTTTAGTGAGTTCAATACCTGGTATGTTTGGGAGCTGACGATCTCTCCCTGGTCAATAATACGCTGTCCCGTTTGCACCATCCCCGTGGAGGGGGAAACCTGCTGGATAAATTCCTCCCTGGCCTTTTCGGATGTGGAAGCATCGTATACGATATTTTCACGGATATATTTGTTTACGTCCGCCAGACGTATCAGTTCGGCGTCCATGTTTTTGGGCGTGTTGTCGAGGAGTTGTTCGTATGCCGACTTAATGGTGCTGAATGTTTCCACGCTTTTTGATTCGGCCAGGTTCCCCTTTCGTAACCGCATGGATTGGGTCTCGGAACTGAAAACCTTGTCGTAATCCTCCGAACGCATGACGCCCGACCGGTATGTTTTCTGTAAACTGTTCCTCAGGTAAAGGATATAGGCAGGAGACAGGCTGCTGAGCTTCGTGTTCAGGTTGACATCGGCGTCGAATTCAGCCATCGCGTTCTTTTCAACACTTTCGTCGATGGTATAGTAGGGTTCGTAAAAACGAAGGATGCTGTCCTGTTCAGCTTTCAGTTGATCGGCAGGTTTGTAAATGGGAAAATCGAACGGAGCGGTCAAAAGCCCGTACTGCCAGGGTCTCCCTTCGCTGAAGGAATACTTGAAATCTCCCTGGCGGGGAAACAGCAGGGTGACCAGAGCGATTGCCAGGATGAAAACGGCCAGGACAAAAAAACGGGTTCTTAGTCTGAATTTTCTTTTTGACTTCAAGTTCATAAATTCAAATGGTTTTTGGTTGTGCGAATATCGGGTTCACGTATTCTCCGGAACAGGAATGTTTGTTATGGCTGCCGTTAACCGGCCTATGGTTTCCTGCTTGCCCAGAAGCGAAGTAATGTCGAACATGTGGGGGCCCTTGCTCTCGCCTACTACCGCCAGGCGGAAAGCATTCATAACGGTTCCGAGGGGATAGTTTTTCTCTTCAATCCACCGCTTGACCCGGATCTCCTGATTTTCGGAAGAGAAATCGTCAATACCCTGCAACACATTGATAAGTTCGGCAAGTTGTGCGGGACTTTCCTTTTTCCAGCGTTTTTTTACCGTTTTTTCGTCGTATGAAGCCGGCGCAATGAAGAAAAACGAGGCCTGATCCCACAACTCTCTCACGAAATTCACCCGTTCTTTTACCAGTCCGATAACGTCGGCGGCATAGTTCTTGTCGCAGGAAATGTTTTTTTCTGCCAGAACAGGTAGAAGCATCTCCGCCAGCAGTTCGTCGGGTGTCTCCTGAATGTATTTGTGATTGAACCACTTGGCTTTTTCGAAATCAAATTTTGCACCGCTTTTGCTGCATCGGTCGAACGAAAAGGCGGTAACCAGCTCGTCGAGTGAGAAAATCTCCTGCTCCGTTCCCGGATTCCATCCCAGCAATGCCAGAAAGTTGACGACCGCCTGAGGCAAGTATCCGCTTTCGCGGTATCCCGACGATGTTTCTCCCGATTGCCGGTCTTTCCATTCCAGCGGGAAGACGGGAAACCCGAGGCGGTCGCCGTCGCGCTTGCTCAACTTTCCGTTTCCTTCGGGTTTGAGCAGGAGCGGCAGGTGGGCGAACTCGGGCATGGTCTCTTCCCATCCGAAACTTCTGTATAGCCACACGTGAAGGGGAGCCGACGGTAACCATTCTTCGCCGCGGATGACGTGCGTGATCTCCATCAGGTGGTCGTCCACCACGTTGGCAAGGTGGTAGGTCGGCAGTTCGTCGGCCGATTTGTAAATGACCTTGTCGTCGAGCACCGAGGAGTTGATTACCACTTCTCCGCGAATTAAATCGTTTACGGTGATATCGATATGCGGCTCGATCCTTATACGTACCACGTATGGCGTACCGCTGTCGATCAGTTTTTTCACCTCTTCGGCGGACAATGTCAGCGAATTACGCATCTGAAGCCGGGTGGCGGCATCGTATTGAAAGTTCGGGATTTCGTTGCGTCTGGCTTCCAGTTCCCGGGGGGTATCAAAGGCGATGTACGCCTTGCCTTCGTCCAACAGTTTGTGGACGTATTTTTTGTAGATGTCTTTTCGTTCCGACTGCCGGTAGGGCCCGAATTTTCCTCCTTTCGCGGGACTTTCGTCGTAGGACAGTCCCAGCCAGTCGAAAGCCTCCTGAATATATGCTTCCGCTCCGGGAACAAACCGGGTGGAGTCGGTATCTTCAATCCGGAGGATGAAGTCTCCGTTTTGTTGTTTGGAAAACAGGTAGTTGTATAATGCCGTGCGCACGCCGCCGATATGAAGCGGCCC
>JBGZJM010000272.1:0-2668 GCA_041848845.1 Petrimonas sp.
CAGTCACGGCCTGGAAGAGAGCTTTACCCGGTATGACGATTATTACAACGACAGACAGGACCCGGACGCCATCTGTTACCTGACACTGGCCAACAAGCTCATTCACGAAGTAAATCCCAACGCCATCACCATTGCCGAGGAAGTGAGCGGCATGCCCGGCCTGGGGCTGGACATAAAATCGGGCGGATACGGTTTTGATTACCGGATGGCGATGAATATCCCCGATTTCTGGATCAAGACCATCAAGGAGCGAAAAGACGAAGAGTGGCACCCTTCCGCTATCTGGTGGGAGACGACCAACCGTCGTGCCGACGAGAAAACAATCTCGTACGTGGAGAGCCACGACCAGGCATTGGTAGGCGACAAGACCATTATTTTCAGGCTAATAGACGCCGACATGTACTGGTTTATGTCGAAACTGATGAGCAGTTCGTTCCGGATAGACCGGGGAATGGCGCTGCACAAGATGATCCGGCTGGTTACGGCCACCACCATAAACGGAGGCTACCTGAATTTTATGGGCAACGAGTTCGGTCATCCGGAATGGATTGATTTTCCGCGGGAAGGAAATAACTGGTCGCACAAATACGCCCGGCGCCAATGGCAGTTGACTGACGACAAAAACCTCAAGTACCATTATCTGGGGGACTTCGACAAAGCGATGATCAGTCTTATAAGATCCGTTCCCGACTTTCAGGCCACGGCTGTCACGAAAATCTGGGACAAAGACGACGACAACGTGCTGGCCTATATGCGGGAAAAGTTGCTGTTTGTCTTTAACTTCCATCCGGAAAAATCGTTCAGCGACTACGGCATGCTGGTTCCCGAAGGAGAATACGGCGTCGTCCTCAATACCGACGATCCCGGGTTCGGCGGTTTCGGCCTGAACGACGACACCGTTCATCATTTCACGCATCACGATCCGTTGTATGCAAAAGACGGAAAAGGGTGGATCAAAATATACCTGCCGGCCCGTTCGGCCCTTGTTTTAAAAAAATCATGACCCCGCCTCCTCAAGGGAGCCGGAAAACAAATTTTACCCGGACGGTTCAATTTTCCCGCATACAATCGCGAGAATCCGGGAGTAAGAAGAAAACCTGTTTTAACAAATAAAAAAATGAATACTGACGCTAATAAACCGCACGCCGCCCAATCCCCCGAAGGGGATTCGGGAGTAGCCTTATATCCTTTAAAGTTTGAACCCATCCTCAGGCCGATGATTTGGGGGGGGGCCGATATTTGTAAATTTAAAAACATTACGCCTGCAAAAGACGGTATTGGAGAAAGTTGGGAAATATCGGGGGTAAGCGGGAATATTTCGGTTGTTTCCGACGGGGCGCTGGCCGGCAAACCGCTCGACGAGTTGCAAGACCTGTACAAGGAAAAATTGGTGGGCAAAAAAGTATATGAGAAGTTCGGCAACACCTTCCCGCTCCTAATCAAGTTTATCGATGCCCGTGACGATCTCTCCATCCAGGTTCACCCGGACGACAGGCTGGCAAAGGAACGACACAACTCCTTCGGAAAAACGGAAATGTGGTACGTGATAAAAGCCACCCCCGATGCTTTTCTTTATTCGGGATTCTCTACTCCGATAACCCCCGGCGAGTATATCGAGACAATAGAAAACAATAGCTTTACCGATAAACTTCAAAAGTACGACGTAAAAACAGGCGATGTGTTTTTCCTGCCCGCAGGCAGGGTTCACGCCATCGGCGCAGGATGCTTCATCGCCGAAATTCAGCAAACCTCGGACCTTACTTACCGCATCTACGATTACAACAGAAGGGACGCGCAGGGAAATTTACGCGAATTACACACGGAACTGGCAAAAGACGCCATCGACTACAACGTGTATAACAATTACCGGACCAGGTATACTGCCCGCCTCAACCAACCGGTAGAACTGATTGCGTGTGAATACTTCACCACCAACCTGCTGGAGATGGATATCCCGACGGCACGCCACTATGACGCTCTCGACTCTTTTGTAGTCTATATTTGTATGCAGGGACACTGTACGCTGAAAGACAATAAAGGAAATTCGGTTTTTATCGGGCAGGGTGAAACCGTCCTGGTCCCGGCCGATACCGGATCGGCCTTGATCATTCCCGGTGAAACGACAAAGTTGTTGGAGACATTTATAAAATAGCTTCACCTGTACGTTTATGCGCGGTATTTTATTGATAAATATTGGAACTCCGACTACCTGCAGTAAGGAAGCCGTCAGGAAATTTGTGGGGGATATGCTGAGCGATCCGCTTGTTAGTGGCAAGCCTGGATGGGCTTCCAACTTTTTGGCAAAAAGAATTATTGCTCCGCTCTCATCCGGCAAGTCATTCAATAAGTACAGTCAAATCTGGAGAAAAGAAGACCCGGAGATCTCACCCATGATTTATTTCATGCAAAAACTGGCCCGGTCGCTGGAGGAGAAAAAAAATATTCCGGTGGAAGTCGCCATGCGATACGGTGAACCGGAGATTGGGCAAGCGTTGAAAAACCTCGAGAAAAAATGTCCACTCTTGCACGAGGTTGTCGTATTTCCCTTGTATCCGCACCATGCCCAATCTACCATGCAAACAACGATAGATGAAATCGGACGGGTTTTTTACAAACGTCCGCACTCGTACCGGTTGCAGCTTGTTGAACCTTATTTCGATCATCCGGC